>JBFKTM010000166.1:0-6549 GCA_041636295.1 Oleiphilaceae bacterium | reverse complement strand
CGCTATTCGGCAAGAGATCTCGCCGTTGCACGAGGGCATAAAGAGAACTGTCCAGTTATCCTGGGTTCTGCCACCCCCTCACTGGAGTCCATCAACAATGCGCTCTGCGGCAAGTACAAAAAACTGTCGCTGCCTACTCGAGCTGGCGGTGCCACCTTTCCGGACATTGAGTTGCTGGACATTAAAAGTCGCCCTTTGGAGGGAGGACTTTCTCGACCGCTTATCGAGAGCATCAGGCACCATCTCGACCGACAGCAACAAGTCATTATCTATATCAACAGGCGAGGTTTCGCCCCGGCGATCATGTGTGCTGATTGCGGCTGGTTAGCCAACTGCAACCACTGTGACGCCAGAATGACCTTACACAAACACCCGCCTCATATGCGCTGCCATCACTGCGACCAGAGAGGCGCTATTCCCCGGACGTGTCATAGCTGTCAAAGCAGCAATCTAAAGACCCTTGGCACCGGCACCGAAAAAGCAGAAGAGACACTTGAAACCCTGTTTCCAGACACCCCAGTCATCCGCGTCGACCGTGATAGCACACGTAAAAAAAATGCCATGCAGTCCTTGGTGGACGAGGTTAATAAGGGGCTTCCCTGCATTTTGGTAGGAACGCAAATGCTAGCCAAAGGCCATAACTTTGCCAATGTTACGCTGGTTGCGGTCGTTGACGCCGATGGCGGGCTATTCAGTGCAGACTTCAGGGCTCTGGAGAAAACCGCCCAGCTCCTGATACAGGTGGCCGGGCGCTCAGGTCGTGGCAGCAAGAAGGGACAGGTCATTATTCAAACCTGCCATGGAGACCACCCGGTGCTCCAGCTAATCGCTCAGGGAAACTATCCGCAAATAGCAGAAAACCTATTGGAAGAGCGAAAAGAGTCGGGTCTCCCCCCGTTTAGCTACATGACACTGCTCAAAGCTGAAAATCCTCAGTTGCACAACGCCACCTACCTGCTAGAACAGGCAAAACAGGTCGCTCCTCACCTATTTACCAGCCCGTCCCACAATATCGAACTGTTAGGCCCCATTCCTGCCACCATGAGCAGAAAAGCAGGAGTACACCGAGCCCACCTGCTTTTTATTGCCGAAAGCAGAAGTGCCCTGCAACGACTGACCCAGCAGCTCTGCCTGTGGCTCAATGAAAACAAATGGGGAAAAACTCGCTGGATGATCGATGTCGATCCAATAGAAATCAACTAGCCTCCGTTTGGTAAAGCGTGTTTTCATTAAACGCCAATTGTTTCAACTGCCAGATTCCGCCATAATAGCCGGCTCCCTAATTTCCTTTCAGAATGGCAGATTCCAGTAACGATGAAAGAACATATCGCAGGCTTACTTCAATCAGCAGTTGATACCTTAAAAGCGTCAGGCGAACTTCCCGCCGACCTAGCCCCCAACATCATGGTGGACAATACGCGAGACAAGAGTCACGGCGACTTTGCCAGCAACATTGCATTAACTCTTGCAAAACCCGCTGGTAAAGCACCACGTCAACTTGCCGAGCGAATCTGCGATATTATTGGCCAACTCACCGTAACCAACAACCGTGGCGTTGAGAAAACAGAAATCGCAGGCCCCGGCTTTATTAATTTTTTTGTCAGCTCTGCCAGCAGTTTTGCGGTTGTTCCTGAAATTCTTGCCTGTGGCGACCAGTATGGCCGAAGTAAAACCGGAAAAAACCAAAAAATTCAGGTTGAATTTGTATCCGCCAACCCGACTGGCCCTCTTCACGTAGGCCATGGTCGTGGAGCCGCTTATGGGGCGACCGTTGCCGACCTGCTTGAAGCCGCCGGCTTTGATGTCCAACGAGAGTATTATGTGAATGACGCGGGTCGCCAGATGAATATATTAGCGACCAGTATCTGGTTGCGATACCTGGAGCTACAGGGCGAACCACTGACCTTCCCGAGCAACGGCTACAAGGGTGATTACATATTGGATATTGCCCGTGAGTTGAGCGAGAAATATGCTGACCAATTTAAACACTCCGCTAACTCTGTCTTCGACAGTATTCCTGCTGATGAACCTGCCGGTGGCGATAAAGAGATTCACATAGATGCCCTAATTGGACGCTGTAAGGAACTACTTGGCGACGAAGACTATGGGGTTGTCTTTGACCTGGGACTCGACAATATTGTCGGCGATATCAAGGATGACCTGGGTGGCTTTGGGGTTCATTACCAAAACTGGTTCTCCGAACGCTCCCTAGCCGATAGCATTGATGACGTCATCGATCAGCTTAACCAGTCCGGCCACCTGTACGAACAAGAAGGCGCGCTATGGTTCCGCTCTACCGAGTTTGGCGACGACAAAGATCGAGTGGTTAAACGGGACAATGGCGAAACCACCTATTTTGCCTCAGACATCGCCTACCATAAAAACAAGTTTGAACGTGGTTTCACTCAGGTCATTAATATCTGGGGAGCCGACCATCACGGCTATATCGCCCGAGTAAAAGCGGCACTTCAGGCACTCAATCTGAATCCAGATAATTTGACGGTCAAACTGGTTCAGTTTGCGATTCTCTATCGTGGTACTGAACGAGTTCAGATGTCTACCCGCAGCGGCTCCTTTGTCACCTTAAGAGAGCTAAGGGAAGAGGTTGGTAATGATGCCGCTCGCTTCTTTTATGTAACCCGAAAAGCCGAACAGCATATGGACTTCGATCTTGAGCTGGCAAAATCTGAAAGTAAGGACAATCCAGTCTATTACATTCAATATGCCCATGCCCGAATCTGCAGTGTACTGCGCAAGCTAACTGAACAGAATGCGACCTGGGACAGAGAGATCGGTTTGGCCAATCTTGATCGACTCACACTGGAACACGAACGTGATCTGGCGACTAAGATTACGCAATATCCGGAAGTGCTGACCAATTCGGCCATCAATCTGGAGCCCCACGTATTGACACACTACCTGAAAGAACTGGCAGCAGACTTCCACACCTACTACAACGCACACAAAATGCTGGTTGAAGACGATACTCTGCGCAATGCCCGCATCACATTAAGCATGGCCGTCAGACAGGTTATTGCCAATGGCCTCAATCTTCTTGGTGTTAGCGCACCGGAAGAAATGTAAGTAACGCGGACACGTAAGGAAAGGGACACTCCTGTCATGACGCGAGACTTCGCCAAACCCAGCACCACCAGAGAGCCCGATAAGCGCCCAAAAGAGCGCTCTTCGGGTAAAAAGAAGCCGCCATCAGCTAATTCCAAAAAACCACAAAAAAACACCAAGATGTCGAAATCAAGCCCTAACATCCTGATTATTCTTGCGTGTGCCGCAATTATCTCTGCATCGGCTGCCGGACTCTACCTCTTAAACAAGGTGCCCCCTACAAAGTCAACAACCGTTGAGACAACGACAACAACACCGGAACCGAAAAAGCTAACCCCCACCACGGAGCCAGAAGTAAAAGAACGTTTTAAGTTTTATGACCTGCTCCCGGAATCGGAGGTCATCCCTCCCAAGGTCGACGCTTACCAGTACAAAGAGAAAGGTAAAGAGATCCAGTTCGAGTACATTCTGCAGACTGGTTCTTTTAGGAGCCCCGACGATGCTGAGCGGCAACGCGCCATGATTGGCTTTCAGGGCCTTAAGGCACGGGTAGAGAAAGTAGACGTCAATGAGAGCAGTACCTGGTACCGGGTTCAGGTTGGTCCTTTTACATCCCGCAGCAAAATGAACAGCGCTATGGATAAATTGGTTGCTATCAATATTCAGCCTCTGGTTAAGAAAAATAAACGTTAGCAGAGAAGCAAACGAGGGGCGGGCAACGATCAGCCCCTAAACCTTTGGTACAACAAAGTTCCCGACGCTTATCGCTTTTCCTCCCTTGAATTTACCTTAGCCGACTCCATATATCCCTTCATTGAGCTAAAATTTGCTCTACTTTTATATAGAGCTCTAAATACACATAGTTATGGAGTTATTGGATGACCACCATCTTATCAGTACGTCGCGACGGTGAAGTTTCTTTAGGCGGCGACGGGCAAGTTTCTCTCGGCAACACAATCATGAAAGGCAACGCCCGCAAAGTAAGGCGCCTTTATCACGGTAAAGTTATTGCCGGGTTTGCAGGTGGAACAGCAGACGCATTTACCCTATTTGAACGATTTGAAGCACAGCTTGAAAAGCATCAGGGGCACCTGGTCAGAGCCGCCGTCGAACTGGCAAAAGATTGGCGAACCGACCGTGCACTGCGACGACTGGAAGCCTTGCTCGCTGTAGCCGATAAAGAGACCTCGCTTATTATCACCGGCAATGGTGATGTTATTGAGCCGGAAAACAGCTTGATTGCTATTGGGTCCGGCGGCCCCTATGCACAAGCCTCAGCCCGTGCGTTATTGGAAAATACCGAACTCAGTGCCCGTGAAATCGTAGAAAAGGGATTGGATATCGCCGCCGACATCTGTATCTACACCAATCACAATCGCACGATTGAAGAGCTAAACAGCAACGATTCGTAGCAATCGTTTGGCTGGGTTTGGTAGCAGCAACTAACTTAATAACCCTTTTAAATTAACTGTACAGACGTAAATTACGAACCGTAAACACGACAGCAAACAACAGATACGGTTTACTGTACGCTCAAGACTGGTAACGAACATGCCCGGAATGACCCCTAGAGAAATTGTCCACGAACTCGACAAACATATTATTGGCCAAGATGACGCCAAACGTGCCGTGGCAATCGCCCTGCGTAATCGCTGGAGACGCATGCAACTAAACGAGGCCATGCGTGACGAGATCACCCCAAAAAATATACTGATGATTGGCCCTACCGGGGTTGGTAAAACCGAAATCGCCAGACGACTGGCAAAGCTTGCTGATGCTCCCTTTATTAAGGTGGAAGCGACAAAATTTACCGAAGTGGGTTATGTCGGACGAGATGTAGAATCCATCATTCGCGACCTGGTTGATATGGCCGTGAAGATGCTGAGAGAGAAAGAGATGGAGCGCGTGGCTAATCGGGCCATGGATGCTGCCGAAGAGCGCATTCTTGACGCCCTCCTCCCTCCTGCCCGAAGTTTTGGCGAGAGCGGAGAGGCACAGCCTGAATCCTCGGCCCGGCAAGTTTTTCGCAAAAAACTGCGAGAAGGCGAACTCGATGACAAAGAGATCGAGATAGAAGTAAAAGCAACGCCCGTTGGTGTAGAAATTATGGCCCCTCCCGGTATGGAGGAGATGACCAGTCAATTGCAGAGCATGTTCTCAAACATGTCAGGCGACAAAAAGAAAACTAAAAAAATGAAAGTAACTGACGCTTTCAAGAAAATTCAAGAAGAAGAAGCCTCTAGGCTGGTTAATGAAGAACAGATCAAGCAACAGGCTCTCAAAGTTGTCGAGCAGAATGGCATCGTTTTCATTGATGAAATTGATAAAGTTGCCAAGCGAGCCGATCACTCCAGCGCCGATGTTTCAAGAGAAGGCGTACAGCGAGACCTGCTGCCATTGATTGAAGGCTGTACCATTAGCACCAAGTTCGGCATGATCAAAACTGACCACATTCTGTTTATCGCATCTGGGGCATTTCACCTGTCGAAGCCTTCCGACCTGATTCCAGAACTTCAAGGTCGCCTTCCCATTCGAGTCGAATTGAAAGCACTTTCACCCGAAGACTTTAAACGAATACTAACAGAGCCTGACGCTTCGCTAACTGAACAGTATGAAGCACTCATGGCCACTGAAGGCTTGGCACTGAAATTCAGCGACAGTGCCCTGACCCGTATTGCCGAGATCGCCTGGAAAGTCAACGAGACCACGGAAAATATCGGCGCTAGAAGACTGCATACCGTACTGGAGCGATTACTCGAAAGCATCTCCTTTAGTGCGGGCGATTCAACCAACGATGAAATTGAAATAACTGCAGAGTATGTTAACGAACAGTTAAATGAACTTTCGGAAGACGAAGACCTAAGCCGTTATATTCTTTAACTTCGCCAACAGGTTACCCCTGTCAGTTAGCGGGCCTCTTATCGGTAGAGACCCGCTAACCAGCGATTATCATCAGAATTTATATTTTCCTCAGGTATCCGCTATGGCTTCCGCTCCACGTCCTACCCAAATTAAACTACAAACCCAGTCACGATGCGTCGAACTTAGCTATTCAGGGGCAGAGAAATATCAGCTTAGTTACGAATTTTTAAGAGTTCTATCCCCCTCGGCCGAGGTTCGTGGGCACGGCCCCGATAGCGCAGTACTGCAAACTGGCAAAAAAGATGTTTATATCACTAATATCGAGCCGGCAGGTAATTATGCATTGAAAATCACCTATAGCGATGGGCACGATTCCGGGCTGTATAGTTGGGACTATCTCTATGAATTGTGCTGCCATCAGGAGCAGTACTGGCAACGTTACCTGCAGCAGCTGGAAGCCGCGGGAGCAAGCCGTTAACCGCCGAGCAGAATAAAAAACCCTTCGTCCATAATGGGGTTTGATAGGAGGGGAAGGACGAAGGGCATAAACTGGCAATACACGCCTTAAACTTCAGAGTGTTACGCTACCCATGCCCCCCCAATAGCTAGGGCAGGCTAGAGAAT
>JBFKTM010000165.1:0-6588 GCA_041636295.1 Oleiphilaceae bacterium | reverse complement strand
TTTATTTTCAAACGTATGTTTGATTGGCAAGGCAGGTAGAAAGATGGGCAGATAAGATAGGACGCGAATCAAGCGACTAAGGCAACAGGGGCACAGAGAGCCATACCAATGGCATAGCTCTCATAAGCCACTGCTAGATCATTGATTTATAATGCGTATCACAGGCTCATTTCGAGAATCTGTCGGCTATCGTCTATGGTTATATCCTGACGCTCCCCCAGTTTCACCATGCCATGGGCCTGCAACTGAGCGACTAATGCATCAATATGCCCCGCACCAACCTGATAGTCGGACAAGCGGGTCGGCACTGACAGTGATTCAAAAAACTGCCTGGTCTTCAATATCGCCCCGTCAATCTTATCGTCGTCACTACCGGCAAGCCCCCAAACATTTTCCGCATACTGAATAAGCTTCTGCCGCTTACTCTCTTTCTTGTAGGCCATCACACTGGGTAACAATACGGCCAACGTCTGGGCATGATCCATGCCGTGTAGAGCGGTCAGCTCATGGCCAATCATGTGAGTGGCCCAGTCCTGTGGCACCCCTTGCCCAATCAATCCGTTCAGTGCCATCGTCGCTGCCCACATGATATTGGCGCGAATATCATAAGCTTCCGGATTCTGTAAGGCCTTAGGGCCTTCGCTGATCAGGGTTTTCAGTAGAGTCTCGGAAAAGCCATCTTGCACCGGCGCATTTACCGGATAAGTAAGATACTGCTCCATCACATGAACAAAGGCATCGACAATACCGTTGCTCACTTGTCGCATGGGCAAACTATAGGTGGTCGTTGGGTCCAGAATGGCAAAAGCGGGGTAAACCAGCGGGCTTGAAAACGGTAGTTTCTCCTGGGTCTCTCGGCGCGTTACGACCGAGTTGCCATTGCTCTCAGAGCCGGTCGCAGGCAAGGTTAATACAGCCCCTAAAGGCAGAGCATCCGTTACTTTGACCTTACCGGTTAAGATTCCCCACGGGTCATCGTCAACCTTTGCAGCCGCGGCGATAAATTTGGTGCCATCAATAACAGAGCCGCCGCCCACCGCCAACAGAAAATCTATATTTTCCTGTTTTACCAGTGCCACCGCCTTAATCAGCGTCTCATAGCCAGGGTTCGCTTCTATGCCACCAAATTCAATAAAATCCGAGCCATTAAGTGCCTTTACCACCTGTTCATAGACGCCATTCTGTTTAATACTGCCACCGCCATAGGTTAGCAACACACGTTTGCCTTGAGGTATTAAACTCTCCAATTTGGATATTTCACCCTCACCAAAAACGATTTTGGTTGGATTTTGAAATGAAAAATTCAGCATGTTTGTTCCCCTGCGTTAAGTGATGAACGCAATTTACGCTTCAAATCACCATAATTCCAATGCATACTTGATATTTATATTATTACCAATATGCATAGCCAATGAACCTACAACAACTCACCCAGTATGACCTTAATTTGCTGGTCGCCTTCAAGGCCTTAGACGAAGAGCGGAATGTTACTCGTGCAGCAGAACGAATCGGGATAAGTCAGCCCGCCATGAGCAGAACGCTGCAGCGGCTACGCCATCAATTTAATGATGAACTGTTTATTCGCGCGCCTAATGGTTTAGCGCTCACCCATCGAGCTGAGCAGATCAGGCAACAGCTTGGGTTCTTGCTGTCTGAGTTAAGCGGTCTCCTGAGCAAGCAAGCCTTTGATGCGACCACTGCCGAACAGACCTTTCATATCGCCATCAGTGACTATGGCGCCTCATCACTGATGCCGGCCATTCTAAACCGGTTATACCGCGAGGCCCCTAACGTGAATATCGTCATTAGCCCGTGGCACGAACACACGCTGCAGGAGATGCAGGCCGACCAGATTGATCTCGCACTTGGCGTCGCCAAAAATCCACCCGCCAATATTCATGGCCGCGTTATTGGGCATGAAAAACTGCTTTGCATCTCGCGTCATGACCACCCGGCACAACAAGACGGCCTATCGCTGGATAGCTACTGCCAATACCCTCATGCACTGGTCACGATGGGGGGCGACAAACGTGGTGCCGTCGATATTGCACTGGAAAAGCTCGGCAGAAAACGACGCATCGCGCTCAGAGTACCGCACTTTATGGCAGCACTGCATATTATTAAAAAGACCGACTTACTGCTTACGGTGCCTGGGGGGCTGTTACAAAATTGCCTGAGCGGAGAAGAGATCGTCATCGCAAGCCCTCCTGTCGAGTTAGCCAGCTTTCCCTACTCAGTCTTATGGCACGGCCGAAGCCAAAATGATGAGGCCCACCGCTGGTTAAGAACCCTGTTTTACGAAGAGGGGGAAAAGGCGATCAGCTCTCGCCCGTTTCCTTCGCTACCCCAATACTAGAACAGCCCCACTGTGTTACAACAGGTTCACTTTCGTAGCAATTTGAAACAGCGGGAGGCAGGTCGGCAGCGTACCATCTAGACTGAAATTATCAACTTCAGGCAACGATGTACCGCCTGTGATGATAGCGACGTGAGTCGTTTTACCCTTCCCTAGTTGTGAAAACTATTTTGAGGAATCCGTTGGATTCCTCTTTTTTTGCTTCGGCCTTTAAATAACCCGCAAGTCATTATTCTGCAATAAAGCACTGCTAGTTTATCCTTCGGCACGCTGAAACGCTCGAAGGTTTGCCGTCCAGCCTTTCCACAGAATGAAAGCGCTTTAACATCTCCAAGCTTGATTGCCTCGCCCAGTGGGTGGCGAGGTTTTTCTTTTGTTTAATCATCACCTTTTTTAAGGCAGGCATTGAGTTTTGCCTGCATCGCAGCCAGCCCTGCGGCTCGTGCATGGCGTATATTTCGCTCGGGGATACGGCCTGGATTTTCAATACCGCTTAAGGCTCGCTCTATACTTGCTTCTCGAATAAGGTGCAGTGTGGGGTACGGAGATCGATTGGTGTAGTTGGCAGGGTCGTCTTCGGTGGTGTCGGCAAAACAGTAATCGGGGTGAAAACTGGCTAATTGGTAGATGCCTTCGTAATCTTGGGAGGCCATTAGTTGATTGGCCATCTCCAGAAGCCCCAAAAAATCGTGAAAGTCATCAATTTCAGGGTACACCAGCAAGGTTGTTTCAATATCAGGCTTATCGTCGAGGGTTTTGCATTCGGCCATTAGTGCCATCAAACCCTCTTCCAGCCCTTTGTCATCGGGCTGATTTCGTAATACGCGATAACGGATGTTATCGTTTTCCATCTCTTTGCGAGCGAAAGGACAGAAATTATCACCAATTACAACCGATAATACCCACTCTCGGATTTGTGCAATGAGACGATCATCCGAAACCATTGTTGATACCCCTACCTATTAGCTTCTAGCTGCTTGATATGACATGTGTTATGACAAGAACAGATAGAGCCCTGCCGTTACTGCGTACGCCACAATACACCAGTTGAACCGCGCAATATTTTTAGTTCGTTTGGTTTTATTGTGTGTCCGAAGGTAGGCTAACAGGCCAAAGGCAGTCACCACCAGCGTTATTTCTGAAAAAAACACGCCCAATACGGTCGATACCCGGGTGCTGCCTCCCCACAACTGAAAATAGGCCAACAGGGTAATGGTTGTTCCCAGCAATGCCAGAAAGGTCGGGGCAATCGACACAATAAACCATGCGGTCTGTTTGGAGGGTGGGTGTGAAGGGTGTTGCGAGGGACTATGTTCTTGCATCATTGGGCACTATCAACCATATAAAATTATCCGCTGGTTATTCTATTAGTGTCCTGAATGCTTACCTTGATTCAGATTAGGAAAGTAGTAATGAGTGGCGAGTGGCAAGTGGCAAGTGGCAAGTGGCAAGTGGCAAGTGAGTATGGTGACTGATGAACAGGTCAGTCAACTGTATATCACCATTTTTTCTACTCAGCCAACATAAGTGTCGATTTAAGGCAATAAAGCTCGTGTAGCAGACTGCAGTAGCGTATTGAGTGTTTTTTTACCGGTTAAGTGAAGTTCGGCAACCACCTCTTCCGGGGGATGGTTCTGAATTACCCGTCGCACCAATACAGCTGCTTCGGTTTCATTACAGCGTATTGCCAACTGTCCTGTTTGCAGGGCCAGTAGCACCAGCTTCCATACCGCGAGGCTGGCACTTTCATAGATACGTTGATGATCAGCAAATGCCTCCAGGTCCAGGCGGTCCTGTTCACTCAAGGGCTGGTTAAATTCATGAGTGGATAGCAATAACTGTTGCACAAGCGCAATTTCAACGTCACGAAAAGCGCCTCTCAGATCAAATAGAAATTGCTCTTGGAATCGTCCGCGGGCCTGTTCACAGAGCGTGACACCCACCTTTGAGAGGGGTGCCATGACGATAACAGAGTGCACGCCACTGGCCGCTTCTCGCTGCAAGCCTAAACGCAAAGGGGTAAACCCGGCACTACGCCAAAACGCCAGCAGGTCAGCAGTGGCACCAAAGCTGGCTCCAACATAGTCCAGCTTATCGCTCTCTGCACTTTGTTTAATGGCATCGACCAGCATTGAACCAAGCCCCAGGCGATGGATTGCTGGGTGCACCGCTATCCGCATGATACGCTCTCCAAGCAGATCGGTCGCTTCTTTCAAACCGCTAAAGCTGGCCAGGGCCTGCGGGATTAAATGCCCTCGGGGCCGACGTCTCCCCTGCCAGATCAAATCGCCTAACGCCCTATCCAGCCCCCCTTCACGGCAGACCAATGCAACCGCAACAATCTGGGACTGATAATAAAGCGCAGCCACTCGTGTTGACGGGCCATCCAGCAGCATTCGCAAGTCATCGGGACTGGTACGATAATGCGCCAGCACCAGCAACCCGAAGACACTGTTCAATAAGGCGTTATCCTGAGATAAGGTCTCTCTATCCAACCATCGAAACGTCAATTGCGCGCGGGTTATCGACTCCGGTCGTTTTGGCTCCAGCGGTGTGGCATTCAACAACAGCGTATCGAATATAAATTGCTCCAAGGGGTCGTTATCAGACCAGCGAATGGGCATTTTAAGGTGCAGTGCTCTCCATTGCGGCGTCAATTGATCCAACACCTTACTGAAGCGCACGGCGAAGCCTCTACCGGTGCCCTCGTAGCCATGAATCGTCGAGGCAAACACAATGCGCGAATAGCGCCGCAACAGCGTTTCTAACATAGGGGCGGGTATCGCCGCTGCTTCATCTACCATCACCAGGTCAGCATCCGGGGAGGTAGCAATTAGCTGATCGGGCGCGATAAATTCGACACGGGGTTGTTCTTGGTTCTGATACTGATCTTGATGTTGGCTCTGATGAGGGTAATAAAATACCAAACCGTGACGTTCGCCCTGTGGCAACAACGCCTCCAAACGAGCAAATGCACTCTCTACCGCTTCAGGATAAGGCGCTGTGATGAGTATCCGCTTTGCCCCCTGGCTAAGTAACCGTGCAGCGGCGATACCGAGCGTAGCGCTCTTACCCCGCCCCCGGTCGGACGTTAATACCAGTGGCCGACGACGATGTCCGGTCACCACGTGACACACGGCTTCTACCGCTTGCTGCTGATCTTCAGTCAGACACTCCGCCAAGCACGTCGTGTTATTCGTCGGACCCGTTTCACAGGGTACGGTCAATCGTTCTTCTGACAGTACCTCAGACGGCGTAGAGTGCGCGGTACTAACGGCCTGACAACCATGCTCGATCAGCAAGCAGTCATTCGCTAGGCGTATCGCCGTGATTATCCGATCAATAAAACGTCGACGTAACGTTTGACGGGAATGAGGCAGCGAGGTGATACGTTCATAATCGGGATCATCATAGGCGGCCCACTGGTCCAGAGGGGGCGCCAATAACAGAAACAGCCCGCCCGCTTTCAGCGTGCCACTAATCGCCCCCAGCCCATCTGGATGCAGACCGGCAAAGGCGTCCATAATAATAAGTTGCTGTTCGCTGCCGAGATGCCGCATCGCTTTCTTGGCGGGGAGCGTTTCAATGGCCGCAGACGTTTCGGTATCAGGAGCCCGATCTGAAAGCCACAGCGCATGACTCACGCCCAGCCGGGTAACAGCCATCTGGGCAAGCCCTTCCCCCCAACCGCGCTCCCCCGACAACACCACCAAACGGCGATGCCGAGCTTCTTCAGCCTGCTGCCGTAGTGCAAGAATAGCCTGTAGCGAGTGTTCGTCGGTTTGTTCCGTAGTCAAGGGGCGTCTGCTTTCGTTTATTCATGAAGAACGGGTTTAATAGCCTAAACCTGTCTACTATGCAATCCCATGTTGTTTTAACACATTAATAAATGTTTCTGGTTCCGGACGAACACGATAGTTGTCGGTTAAATCGGCAAACAGAATAGTGCCATCTTTGTCGGTAATCAGTACGGTAGGCATCACCGTATCACTGTCATAACCCAGCACCTCCATGCCTTTAGGGGTGCCGTTTTCAGCATCAATTCCCAGTACCTTGGCGGCTCGGTTGTTCTTATCAACCAGAAACTTGAACGGCACCTTGAATTTCTCCGCCAGCCCGCGTGTATTTTCATGGGGCTGCGGACTAATCAGCGCCACCGTTGCGCCAAGTTCTGCGAGCGCTTGGTACTGACCCGCCACCTCTTTAATTTGCGCCATACAGAGTGGGCACCA
>JBFKTM010000164.1:0-6592 GCA_041636295.1 Oleiphilaceae bacterium | reverse complement strand
GCCGTGCTATAACGAAGAGAATGTTGATAAACAGCGGGGCAAAGGTGTTTATGATGGGAGTATCGAGGCATTACAGTGTTTGAATTCGAAAGGGTATGGTAAAGCTGATAGTGAGTTGCTCCTCAATCTTGTCTATAATCCCGGCGGGCCCTTTTTACCCCCGCCACAGCAACAGCTGGAATTAGACTATAAGCGAGAGCTGTTTGACCGTTTCGGTATCGAGTTTAACCAGTTATTTACCATAACCAATATGCCCATTAGTCGCTTCGGCAGCGTGTTGTTGTCAAAAGGTGAATTCAATAACTATATGAATCTGCTGAAGTCTTCTTATTCTGAAGAAAATTTACAGTCGGTTATGTGCCGTAGTCTGATTAGCATTGACTGGCAGGGATATGTCTATGATTGTGACTTTAACCAAATGCTGGAGATGCCCCTTGTTTCATCCATACCGAATAAAATAGCGTCTGATCGTGTTCATATTTCCGAGTTATTAGATAAAAATCTTAATGGGGAACCCATTGTTGTGGCGAATCACTGTTACGGTTGTACGGCAGGCCAAGGAAGTAGTTGTGGCGGCGCGTTGGACTAGAATTAAAGGTTAAAGGTTAAAGGTTAAAGGGATATGCCGGTTAGTATTATTGTGCCAACGCTTAATGAAGCGGGTTCTGTCAGTGACACGTTGAAATCTCTTCAACTATTGAGGCTTTATGGTGGTGAAGTTATTGTCGCTGACGGTGGTAGTATCGATGGAACTAAACAAGCCTGTGAAAAACTGGTTGACCATTGGGTCGATGCTGAGCAAGGGCGGGCTAATCAAATGAATGCGGGGGCTAGTGTGGCCTCTCATCCTATTCTTTTATTTCTTCATGCAGATACTGTGCTCCCCAATAATTTCATTAACCTACTTAAAGCGTTTAGTGAATCCCCGGCTATTTGGGGACGCTTTAATGTTCGGTTGTCAGGTCATCATAAGATGTTTCGTGTCATTGAATTTATGATGAATTGGCGATCACGTCTAACGGGGATCTCAACAGGTGATCAGGCCATTTTCGTTCGTAAAACCAGCTTCGAGCAAGTGGGGGGCTTTCCGTCTCAGCCGTTGATGGAAGATATTGAGCTGAGCGGAAAATTAAAGCGCCTAGGAAAACCTTATTGCATTTGTACCCCATTAACGACTGACAGCCGGCGCTGGGAGAAGCATGGGGTGTGGAAAACCATTTTATTGATGTGGTCACTGCGGTTTAAGTACTTGTTAGGGGTAGACGTGAATAAACTGCATAAACGCTACTACCAATAGTAAAAGGTGAACAATAGTGTTGGGTAAGTGACCGTAATGGATAAGTTGTTAATTATACAGTTTGCCAAGTGGCCCCGGTTAGGAAAGGTAAAAACACGTCTGGCTCAAACAATTGGCAATCAAGCCGCGTTCGATGTTCATGTCGAGCTTACCATGAATGTCTTGGCTAATTTGACTTCCGCTAATTTGGGGACGGTTGAGCTCTGGTTTGATCAGATTCTGAATGGAGAAGAGGGTCGTCAGTTAATGGCGCTGTGCGATAAGACGCAGGTTACTGTATCCACTCAGTGTGGTGTTGACCTTGGTGAGCGTATGTATCAGGCACTTTCCAAAGGATTGCGTAATCATGACAAGGTCATCATAGTGGGGAGTGACTGCCCAACCGTTGATGAAATCTACCTAATGAGTGCCGTAAGTGCTTTGGATAGTAGTGATTTGGTGTTAGGACCTGCCGAAGATGGTGGTTATGTGCTTATTGGAGCACGAAAGATCCACTCGGAATTATTTGCGGGTATCGAGTGGGGGACTTCATCAGTATTGGAGGCAACCTCGGAGAATGCAAAAAAAAACCGACTTTCGGTTAAACACTTGGCGTTAACCTGGGATGTAGATGAATATGAGGATTATCTGCGCTGGAGTGACGAGGGCTGAAGATTGAGTGTAACTTCCTTTAGTCGTTAGGCTAGGGCGGTTTACACTACCGTTTATAGTACATCATCTGTAGCTATAAACGGTATGGCTTTTAACCGAGATGGCTCAGGTTGAGAGGTTTACTGTCTCACCAAGTATACAGAGTACTCGTTCTCTATCTGTTGCTCGCTGGCAAATTTTACTAAATGTTTCTTTGCAAGCGTGGTAGCGACGGCTTTGCCATGGTGATTTAACACCTTGGATAACTGCCATTCGGGCTTATCAAGTAGTGTTACCAGTGAGTCCAACATGGTTTGTTGCGTATTATCGGTAAACCAGGCCTGACGACAACCATCTACCGAATAGAAATAGTCGTCATGGATAAGGTCAGACCAATATTCACTGTACTTATCTGCCATGATAGTGGCACGTAAAGCGCGAATGTTCGCCGAAGTGCCCCGCAGTTTTTGCTTGTTAATGAGCGCTTGAATATCTTTAGTTGCGTTATCGGGCGATTTCACAAGTTTAATATTCATTACACCATGCTTGCTCAATCCGTTTTGTACAAGATGGATAAATGACTCATCTACAACTTTTGCGTCACCGCTTATGGATGCAAAATGTATTTGGTTGCCATCTTGTAAGAAACGCTTAGCCAATGATATGGGCCAGAAGGCAATATTAGTGAGCTCTTCTTCCTTGGCTTTAAGGTGGCTTTCCGCCAGATTTTCCAGGCTATGTTCAACAGCGAGCACATCGACGTCGGTAAAATAACGGGCGTACTCTACCGCTTTTTGCGCCGCATCTGTACCCGCCACCAATAAAAGCAGGCGGTCAGGTAAGCTGTCAGCCGCGATATCAAAGCTGTTTATCAAGTCTTTTTTCAGAGACTGTTCATTAAACAGTTCAATGTTATTCCAGCGTGGGAAGGGGGCGGGCAGATCTTCTTTAGCGACTAACAGTTCATCCTGCTTCTCAGGAAACTGCTGCTTAAAGGCCTCTCTTTCAGCTCGTCTGTAGAGTGAGCCGGACATTAAGGGAATGATTGCGGCAGGCCAATCTGAGAGGCTCAGGGCTGTTAACCGGTAAGCGTAACTTTGGGAAAAGAAGGCCTGGTACATGCCCACAACAATTAATGCGCCGGCAACGTCTTCAATACACCAGTTGTGCTGAAGTGTTTGGGATAGTATCTGGTCGAAATGTGCGACCTGACTTGCTTCAACCTCTTCACAGATTAGCGAGTAGTTGCATCTCTCACTATAGGCGCCAATCGCAATAGCAAGCAGTTGTAGTTCATCGCGCAAATGACGAGTTTCAACTGCTTCAAAGAGTATGCTTTGGCGAAGTAAGGTGATGAACTCTTCCACAAACGGATTAGGCAGCGTGCACTTAAGTAATGCTTGATAAATAAGTGGGTCATTTGCCACGGCGACAATATCAATGGGCGCATTTGGATTTTCCAAGTCATATTTCTTGGAAATCAGTGCAGCCGCAAAGTGACCTAAACGTTCATGTGCGAGTTCATCGTGTGTAAACAGGTTAAGTAGGTCTGACTCAAGTTCAGGTTGAAACTCGTCAATCTGAATATGTTCGCAGCAATTTAACATCCCTTGCAGGATGGTCTGGTTGTTGTGGCCATGCTGAACCAGTGAACGATAGTGCAGATAAGCAATATCATAGTTCCTTAATGCTTGCTGTGCGCGGGCAATACCCAAGAATGCATTGACATAACGTGTATCGGTAGCAAGGGCTTTCTGAAAACACACTAATGCTGATTCTGGCTCGTCAGTGATGAGGTAAAGATAGCCCGTGTTGGTGAGATATTGTGTGTTCTCAGGAGCTAACTGTAAGCATTGGTTAAATAGCGTTTTTGCTGTATCCACATTGCCGCGATCTAGCTCTATACGACCCAATAAATTCATGGCTGGCGCGTTGGCTGGGTCAAATCCAATAACATGACTAACCAGCTCGAAAGCGTTCTCTAATGAGTCTTGTCTATCGGCCGCAGGTGTTGAAACATTATTCGCAATCTCATAGAGATCGTTGGCATGGATTAACAATCGAGCCACATTTGCAAGTTCGCCTTGCGAAAGTTGTTTCGTAGATGGCTGAAGGTTGGGCATCGCTGTATTCATTGTGGGCAAACCTCTTCCGCTTTTTATGTTTGTATAGTAGAAAGCTAGAAGCGTGCCAATATCAAATTGAAGGTTGGATAGATCAATACTGAAGGACTTTTCTGAATAAAACTGACGCGATAGATTCAACTGTTTTTTCAATCTCTTCACTGGTCAAATGATTGTGAAAGGGAAGTGCGAGTCCTTGCGAGGAAACCTCTTGGGCTCGTTTGAAGTTTAAACTTGCAGAAAGTGTGTTGTTCTTAAATGCAGGAAATCCTTGAATTAGAGGCCAGTATAGACGGCGTGTCTCTATTCCCTTGCTAAGAAGCTGTTCAAAGAGATGCCCTGTATCTCTTTGATCGAACAGAATATAGAATGAAGCTGGAACAAAATCATCTAACCCGCCTTGTGTTCGTGCTTCTATATTATGATGACTTAATAGTGTTTTGTATTGAGTTAGATTCAAGCTACTTGTTTGTTTGATTGATTCGATTCTATCTAGCTGCGCGAGGCCTACGGCACAGTGATATTCGCTGATTTTTGCGTTGGTGCCCGTGTGTTTTATGGTTCTTCCTGTTTCAAAACCAAAATTCGACATTTTTTGAATGGTTTTGGCATGATCCTTATTTGGGCAAACAATTAGTCCGCCTTCGCCTGCTCCGACAGGTTTGGTTGCATGTAAACTAAATGCATAAATAAGGTGGTTATTGATGGATTGGTTAAGCAATGCAGCGGCTGCATCGACAACAATTGGTAAGCCTGTATTTTTACGAAACTCGGCCCAGCTTTTAGAACAAACCGGCATGCCAAATGCGGCAACGGGTACCACAGCGGCAATATCATGCAGCTTTAGATTGCGTTTAGCGATTTCCGGTGTCAGGAGCCAGCTATTTTTATCAATATCACAGATGACTGGTTGATGGCCTGCATTGAGAATGGCTTGTATCGTCGCTGGGAAAGTAAAGCTGGTAGTGAGAACCTTAGACCCAGGCGCTAAGTTTAAGCTTCTTAGTGCCAACTCAATGGCTGAAGTCCCTGATGATACTAAGGTTAAACGTGAAGGATGAACCCCTTCTAGACACTCTTTAGCAATTCTTTGTTTTAGTTTATCGTAGAGTGGCCCGAAATTTGAGTACCAACGATTATTCTCAATAATTTTGAGATAAGGAATTAATTGTTCCGTTGTTGGCATATCGGGAATGAAATAGGAGATCATGCTGTTATTACCAAATTATTGACACATTAATTAAAGGCAATAAACGTGCCTTCATCAATAAGATAATGCCTATAAGCGATAGTTAAGTGTGACAAACCTTATAGATAGCTTATCGACCAATAGTCACCATTCTGTAATAGTTTAGAGGAACTAATGAAAGTAGCCATCATGCAACCCTACTTTTTCCCTTACGCGGGGTATTTTCGGCTATTTGCAGCTGCAGACCTTTTTGTCATTTATGATTGTGTACAGTTCCCCAGGCGGGGTTGGGTTCATCGTAATAAGTTGTTGGCAGGGGGCAGGGAACGTTGGATTACGCTGCCACTAGCAAAGTGCCCTCGTGAAACCTTGATCAAAGATCTGGTGTTTCGAAGTGATGCCGAACAATGGTATAAGATGCTGCTTGAACAATACGATCTAACCCATTATACAGATCAAAATAGTGAACTGAGAGACATTCTTAAACCGGTAAATGCGGTCATTGATTATCTTGAAAATACCTTAAGATGGACCTGTGAAAAACTGGATATACCTTTTAAGACGATTCGGTCAAGTGATTTGGCCATTGATGGCCGCTTAAGGGGTCAAGATCGAATTTTGGCTATATGTGAAAATGTTAATGCAAAAGAGTATATAAATCTCGCGGGGGGGAGTGCGTTATATGAAAAAAACAGGTTTGCTCAACGGAATATTCAGCTCTCAGTGTTAGCTGATCACGAAGGCTCTTACGAATCTATTTTTGCGAGCTTACGCAACACGCCCGCACAAGAAATTAGAGCAGAAATAAATAAAAATATAGTGTGGAAACAATAATTCAATGAACGCGCCGTCACGCAAAAATAAAAAATTACTGGTATTTCCGGCAGGTATGCCAAAAGCAATTGAATATGCTAAGCACATTTCTGATGCTGAAGTGATAGGAGCCTCGTCTGTTAAATCAGACCCTGCACGGGAATATTTTGATGTCTGGGAGCAACTTCCTTATGTAAACGATAGTTCATTTTCGGAGTCCCTGAAATTACTTATTGGCAAGCATGGTATTACTCATATATACAGCCCTCACCAGGTGGTGTGGTATTACCTTAATGAGAACTTGGGGCAATTTGAGCCGACCATTACCTTGGTTAATCGCGCACCATTGAAGGAAGGACTTGAGGGCTATTATGAGGCGCTTGATTTTGCTAAAGAGGGGTTTTCTAACCTTTGTCTGCCATCATTGCGAGATCCTAAAAAAGATTTAAGTGACCTCGAAAAGGCGGCTCTATATCGAAACTTCACCCTGATACCTGGGGAGTGTGATTTTAATAAGTTAAATGGTTTCTATCAGGTTTT
>JBFKTM010000163.1:0-6600 GCA_041636295.1 Oleiphilaceae bacterium | reverse complement strand
TAAAACCCCGACTTTCGCCAACATAGTAGCATGAGCAACCGAGCCTTGAATGTCGTGATAATAGAGGCGTTGATCAAAGCCTACCGAAGCGGTAAAGCGTTCTACAAAAGCATCGGTCGGCTCACTGAATCGCCCACCCCAAGGTTTTTCGGTCGTCTGTTTTTCGTTACTCATGCCTGCTCTCTATAATCTTTCGAACGTCAACCCTTGCTACTTTACCAACGACTGTGAACCACGGCATCTGCAGGCAAAGCGGGTTGTGCTAAACTTTTAAAACTGAAGTTTTTTTATGAGAACCCTCCAAGAAATGGCCGGTTCGTCTATTCAGTTTTTCAATGATCGATATAAGGTCAAAACGAGTGTGCTGCCATAAACCGCACTACACTAAACCATCGGGGCGAAAGTATACCACCTAAGCTCTGCAACGGATAATCAGAACATCGCTTAATGTCAAACGCCAACACCACCGCTAACGAAGATTCGACCATTGATTTCTTTCTTCCCGACCTCTGTCGTGTGCAGGCCGTATTTTTTCTGCTGATTGTCACCGAGCTGATCGCACTGCTCTTCACCTTGGGTCACCCCAGTACGGAACTTGTCGATTGGAACTACCTGGGATTAATCTCACTATTTAGTCACTGGACGGTCCTCACCACTGCTGCTGTATTGTGCGTATCACGCCCTAGACTGGCAAAGCGCAACCTCAATCAAGCAGCCACGTTATGCTTTCTTATTATCTTAACAATCACACTTATTTATAGTCTGGTGGCGGACCACTTTCTGCGCCCCCAAAGCAGCGAAGGTGTCGACACCCTGTTTATCTTACGCAATCTAGTTATCAGTGCCATTATCGGCGGTATTACTCTGCGCTACTTCTATCTGCAGTACCAGTGGCAGAAGCAGAAGCAGGCTGAGTTACATGCCCGCCTGGAAGCACTGCAGGCGAGGATTCGTCCGCACTTTCTATTTAACAGCATGAACACCATCGCCAGTCTGATCGCCAGCAATCCAGAGGTGGCTGAAGAGGCGGTGCTAGACCTGTCTGAGCTGTTCAGGGCGACGCTGAATAACAAAAAAATGCTGATTCCACTAAAAGAAGAGTTTGAATTATGTAAGCGTTACCTTCACATCGAAGGGCTCAGGCTTGGGGGCCGTATGAGTGTCAATTGGAAGCTCGCCCATTATGACGGTGCAGTGTTGATCCCACCCCTCAGTTTGCAACCACTGGTTGAGAATGCCATCTACCACGGCCTTCAGCCACGAACCGAAGGTGGCGTGATAACCATAGAGAGTTACCGTAAAAAAAACACCGTTTACATACTCATTAGCAACCCATTTGATGAAGCCACATCAGGCGCTCACCAGCAGGGAAACAAAATTGCGCTGGAGAACATCAGGAGTCGGTTCGAGGCTATCTTCAACCAGCAAGCCGTAATGAAAACCAGCCAGATTGATGGTATTTTTACCGTTACACTCCGCTTCCCGGTGCAGTAATGAAACACCGTATTCTCAATAAGGAAATCACCAGATGAAAGAGGATATACAGGTTTTAGTGGTCGATGACGAACAACTCGCCCGAGAGCGACTAATGCGTCTGATTGACTCGCTGGAGGGTTATCAGACCTGCGGAGAAGCGTGCAATGGTGAACAGGCTCTAACCCAGATAAACCAGACCGATCCGGATATTGTATTACTGGATATCCGTATGCCCGGTATGGACGGCATGGAAGCGGCTCAACAAATTGCTAAACTCGAAATGCCTCCAGCAATTATTTTTTGTACTGCGTACGATGAGTATGCCATCTCCGCCTTCAAAGTTCAGGCAGTGGATTACCTGCTTAAACCCGTGCGAAAAGAAGCACTGGAGCAAGCACTGGCTCAATCCGGCAGGCTCAATAAGGTTCAGCTGAGCGGCAGCCAGACAGCGCAACAACAGGGTGATGCCACCCCCTACCTCATAGCCAAAACCTGGCGAGGCAGTGAGCTGATTGACATCACCCACATCCACTATTTTATGGCGGATCAGAAGTACGTAACGGTACATCATAAAAACGGCGAAACCGTCATTGACAATACACTGAAAGAGCTGGAGTCAGACTATTCACCCCGCTTTCTCAGAATTCACCGTAACTCGCTGGTCAACACCGACTTCATTGAAGCACTGATAAGAACCAGCGCCGGTCACTATGTCATTCGACTGAAAGAGCATATAGGAGAGGTGGCCGTCAGCCGACGACATGTAAACGACGTAAAAAACTGGCTAGAACAACAAGCCAGTTAGCTCATGACAAAATGACCAAGCACTCACAGTAATGACAGAGGGAGCCATCATAGATTTAATCACCATTGCCATATATCAAGACATTTTGCTGCAAAAACGGTAGGCTTCACACTAAGACGCTTATCCGGAAATAGGCAAACCGTTCAACTGACTGTACAGCATCCATCACTTCGACACTGTGACAGTCCCCAAAGGTAAAGACGCTAGCAATGACCATCTCTAAACTACGAATCGCCACCCGTAAAAGTGCTCTCGCCATGTGGCAGGCAGAACACGTTAAAGCCCGCCTTGAATCCTTACACCCCGGCTTGGAAGTCGAGTTGTTGGGAATGTCGACGAAAGGTGACAAAATCCTTGATGTTCCGCTGGCCAAAGTCGGTGGTAAAGGGCTGTTCGTTAAAGAACTGGAAGCTGCCATGCTGGAAAATCGGGCCGACATAGCGGTGCACTCGATGAAAGATGTGCCGATGGAATTTCCGGAAGGATTAGGGCTCGCCGTCATCAGTGAGCGAGAAGACCCTACCGATGCATTTGTAAGTAACCGCTACAAAACCCTCGACGAACTGCCCGAAGGGGCCGTTGTGGGAACATCCAGCCTGCGTCGCCGTTGCCAGATCAGTGAAAGCCGCCCGGATCTGAAAATTGAATGGTTACGAGGTAATGTAAACACGCGTTTGGCAAAACTCGATAACAATGAATACGATGCCATTATTCTCGCCTCATCGGGCCTAAAACGGCTGGGATTCAATGACCGTATCAGCAGCACCATTGCCGATACCGTTAGCCTGCCTGCTGCTGGCCAGGGTGCGCTTGGTATAGAGTGCCGCCTGGCAGACAGCGAAGTGATTGAGCTGCTCAAGCCCCTGATTCATGAACCAACGCAACTATGCGTCACCGCTGAACGTGCGATGAACCGTCGACTGGAGGGCGGTTGTCAGGTACCTATTGCCGGTTACGCAACACTTGATGGTGACCAACTCTATCTACGTGGTCTGGTTGGCGAACCCGATGGCAGTCGCATCATTCGTGACGAAGTGAGAGGTCCCGCCAGTCAGGCAGAGCAGTTAGGCATTCAGCTGGCCGAAGCCCTACTTGCGGAGGGAGCAGGCGAGATTCTGGAGTCGGTCTACAACAGTGAGCAATGAGTTAGAGCAGAAAAATAACTCAACCCCCCGCCAAGCAGCGCATGATTCGGCGTTAGCGGGCATTCGCATTCTGATTGCCCGCCCGCGAGAACAGGGGGCTGCGCTTGCTTTACAGCTGCAACAACAGGGAGCAGAGACTTTACTGCTCCCTACCATTGAGATACGGCCTGAGCCCGATAACTCGGCACTACGGCAGTGCTTTCTTAACCTCGACCAATACCAGCACATCATTGCCATTAGCGCACACGCCGCACAGTTCGGTCTGCAGTGGGTCGATCAATATTGGCCGCAACTGCCGGTGGCCATTCACTGGTACGCAGTAGGTCACAAGACTGCGACGATGTTAAACCAGGAAGATATTCAAGTAATTACCTCTTCAACAGGTAACAATAGCGAAGCACTGCTAAACTTACCAGAGTTGACCCAATTGCAAAATGAAAGGGTCCTGATACTCAGAGGCGTTGGCGGACGTGAGCTACTCAAGCAGCAACTGGAGCAGCGTGGTGCCGTTGTTGACTATGCAGAGCTGTACCACAGGGCGCTGCCGACCTACTCTGACGATGAACTCAGACGTGCTCTGGTTGACTTTTCACCGGATATACTGGTTACTTTAAGCGGCGAAACATTGCATAACCTCGTCATGCTGAGCCAAAATAGCAACATAACATTAACAAACAAAGTGGTTTTGGTACCAAGTGAACGTGTAGCTGAACAAGCCAGGTCATTGGGATTTAATAGAATTTGGATTGCCAATGAGTTAGATGGGCACTCACTCGCCGAGTGTATTGCCACACACTGGAAGTGACATGGGTCGTTCCCAATACTGATCGATCATGACCCAGCCGACACTGTCTGCTACTAGATTTGCGATACCGCCACTGACTAACAGCAGGATCTGTAGTGACAAACGAAAACCAACCCCAACTACCCGCTCCCGTCGCACAAGAAGCCAAGGCCGTCAGGCTATGGCCGTTATGGTTTATTATTATCATTTTGGTAGCCTTTCTGGTGGCCGTGACAGTATATGGTGGGTTACGGTTGCAGCAGATCGAGCAACTGAAACTACAGGTCGCTCACATAGAACAAGACGACAATAACCAAAATCAGGACTTAACCCAGCTGGAAACCCGACTTACTCAACGAATATCCAAGATGGAGAGTCAGAGTCGCAGCCAAAGCAGTCAGCTCACGACCCATGATCGGCAGATCAATCACAATGCAATACAGCTGGCACAGGTTGGCGGTCAGAGTAGAACTGACTGGCTGTTAGCCGAGGCGGAATACCTGTTGCGACTCGCCAACCAGCGATTAAATATCGAAAAAGACTTTGCCGGGGCCGAAGCCATTCTAAAGACTGCCGATAGCGTTATGGCGGAATCTGATGATCCCGGCCTCTATACCGTACGCCAGCAATTAGCCAAAGATATCTTGGCACTGCAACGTATATCACAAGTTGATAGGGAAGGCATCTATCTACAACTGGAAGCGCTGATTGATCTCGCGAGCAAGCTGGATCAGAAATACTATCTAGATCAGGAAAAAGAGGCATTCACCCCAGAGCTCGCATCCTCCGAGCAAACCGAAACTGAGACCAACGAAAGTGGCATCAACAGCGCGATGCAGAAGATGCTGAATGAACTGAAGCAGCTGGTCGTCATTCGACGCCTGGACGAACCTGTTGAACCATTGCTAGCCCCCGAACAGATCTATTACCTGAAGCAGAACCTGCGTTTGATGCTGGAGCAAGCAGAGCTGGCCTTACTTGATCGCAATCAGCAGATGTATGAACGCAGTCTGCGCAAAGCCGAGGCGTGGATCCAGACCTACTTTTTACAAAACCGGCAGGATACCAACTTACTACTATCTACCTTAGCCAGTCTTAAAGAAAAACAGGTCAATCCAGCGCTACCAGATATCTCCCAGTCATTACAATTACTCAAAGATCGTGTTGCTCTACTCTATCGACAACACCAGGTACCCACTCACACACCCCCTCAGGAGCAAACTGACAGCAAGGGCAATGCTTCATCCCCAACCAAAGAGGGAGCTGAAGCACCATGAGACCGCTATTTCTTTTACTACTCGTGACACTACTGCTGTCCGCTGGCGTCACCGTGCTGATGTCTCATGACGCGGGTTATGTACGTATCAGCTATGGACATTACCTAATCGAAACCAGTGTGTGGTTAGCCATTGCAGCGATCGCACTATTGTTTATCACCCTGTACTTGATTATTCGGAGCTGGCAAGGTCTGCAAACCTCAACCGGAGGCATCAATCGCTGGTTTTCCTCGGTAGGAGGACAACGTGCTCGACAAAAAACCACCCGAGGCCTGCTGGAGTTAGCTGAGGGTAACTGGAAAAAAGCGCAAAAGCATCTCGCCACCGCCGCCCCCAAGGCGGAAACGCCACTCATCAACTACTTGGCCGCAGCACAAGCCGCTTTTGAGCAAGGCAATGAGAAAGACATGGAGAGTTTGCTGCGAAAAGCCTATGAAAGTACTCCCGGCTCTGACCTCGCCGTCGGCATAACCCAAGCCCAGCTGCAATTAGGCAATAATCAGCTGGAACAGTGTCTGGCCACCTTGCTCAGGCTACGAAAACAGTCGCCACAACACCCCTTTGTACTGAAGCTGCTGAAGAACGTCTATTACCGACTGGAAGACTGGCATCAGCTAAGCCTGCTTATTCCTGAGCTGCGACGGCAACGGGTCGCCGAAACCTATGAACTGGACCAACTTGAAAGAGAGACCTGGATCTGCCTGTTAGCCCAGACGGCTGAAGAGATTCGCAGGCATACGGGTAGCAGCCGAAACATCGAACAGCTTAACCGACACTGGGATCGACTCCCTAGTTCGATGCGCAAGGACGAAACCATTATCCATGCCTATGCAGAGCACCTGGCAAACCTGGATGAACAAACCCAGGCAGAAACACTGCTACGAAAAGTGCTGCGCAATCACTGGAGCGATTTACTGATCGAACTCTATGGCAAGATCTGTGGAAGCAACCCCGAAGAGCAGCTACTTACCGCTGAAAATTGGTTAAAAGAACGTCCCAACAATGCGGTGTTGCTACTCGCGCTAGGGCGACTCAGCTTGCGCAACCAGTTGTGGGGTAAAGCAAAAGAGTATTTCGAAGCCAGTCACCGCATCAAGAAGACACCGCAAACCT
>JBFKTM010000162.1:0-6612 GCA_041636295.1 Oleiphilaceae bacterium | reverse complement strand
CTTGTCATTGCTGATTACGGGCTGTTCCTCGACCACGGCACCCGAGGCAGAGCGTGATACATCAGCGAAAGGAACGGTGTCTGAGGTACCGGCATCCGCCCCGGTCGAACAGGAAGACAGGCTGTATGAGCAGGCAATAGAGGCAGACGAAGAGAAAGAGCAGCTTAAAAAACGAAAATCCGGTGATGATGATATGGAACGGCTCGACTGATTCTAAACATCCGGCAGCAGCGGGCTACCAACAATAATTTCAGAATTGTTATGCATCAACCCATTGTCACTCCGAATCATTATATTGACCCTCCTGACAGCACTCCGAGCGATCTGGCACTTGCGTTCTGCCTCATGATTGCGTATTAAAGAGCCCGTCAATTTAATTCCATAGCATTTGCGTTAACTGCGAATGGCAACAACTAGCAGGAGAGACTCCGTGAGCCATCCATACCCAAAACTATTTGAACCTCTTGATCTGGGTTTTACCCAGTTGAAAAACCGCGTCATTATGGGGTCGATGCACACGGGGCTCGAAGATCGACTCTGGAACTACGATAAACTAGCCGCCTATTTTGCAGAGCGTGCCAGAGGGGGCGTTGGCCTGATCGTCACCGGCGGGTTTGCTCCAAACCTCGAAGGTGAGTTGGCCCCGTTATCGTCCAACCTGACGCATCCACTGGTACTGCCTTGGCATCGTAAAGTGACTGACGCCGTACATAAAGAGGGCGGTAAAATTGCGATGCAGATACTGCACGCTGGCCGCTATGCTTATCAGCCCCTGGCCGTTTCTGCCAGTGCGGTAAAATCGCCCATCAGCCCTTTCAAGCCACGCGCCCTGAGTTCAAAAGGTGTGCAACGTCAGATTGACGCCTACGGCCGCTGTGCCAAGCTGGCGAAGAAAGCCGGTTACGATGGCGTAGAGGTGATGGGATCTGAAGGTTATTTTATTAATCAGTTTCTCTGTAAGCGCACCAACAAACGTACCGATGAATGGGGCGGCAGCTTTGAAAACCGTATGCGCTTGCCGGTCGAAGTCGTGAAGAAGGTACGTAAAGAGGCAGGGGATGATTTCATTATTATCTACCGTCTCTCAATGCTCGATCTGGTTGAGGAAGGTCATACCTGGGAAGAAGTTGTGCAACTGGGTAAGGCGATTGAAGCAGCCGGTGCAACTATCATCAATACCGGTATTGGCTGGCATGAAGCGCGTGTACCTACTATCGTCACTTCTGTACCCCGCGCCGCATTCACTTGGGTAACCAAGAAATTCCGAAAAGAAGTTTCTATTCCGGTAGTGACCAGCAACCGAATCAACACCCCGGAAAAAGCCGAAGAAGTATTGGCTAATGGTGATGCCGACCTCATCTCCATGGCCCGGCCTTTCCTGGCAGACCCAGAGTTTATGAACAAGGCGGCCGCCAACAAGAGTGACGAAATCAATACCTGTATCGCCTGCAACCAGGCTTGTCTGGACCATGTATTCCAGGCCAAACGAGCCAGCTGTCTGGTGAATCCCCGTGCCTGTTTTGAAACCGAGCTGGAATACAAACGCACCCGTAAACCCAAGAACATTGCGGTGGTGGGGGCGGGGCCTGCGGGGCTGGCTGCTGCCACGACGGCGGCTAAGCGTGGGCACTTGGTGACCTTGTTTGATCAGTCCCATGAGATTGGTGGCCAGTTCAACATGGCAAAGCAGGTACCCGGAAAAGAAGAGTTCAATGAAACGATTCGCTATTTTGGTAAACAGATTGAGTTGAACGGCGTTCGATTGAAGCTCAATACCCGGGTTGAAGCACAAGATCTGATTGACGGTAATTACCATGATGTGATTCTGGCAACCGGGGTTACCGCACGGGATTTGACCTTCCCTGGCGCAGATCATGAAAAAGTGCTCTCCTATATTGATGTGCTGCGCCACAAGAAACCGGTGGGTAAAAAAGTAGCCGTAATTGGTGCCGGTGGTATTGGTTTTGATATCAGTGAATATCTGGTACACAACGAAGGTGAAGCTCCGAGCCTGGATATTGCCTTATGGCAAAAAGAGTGGGGCCTGGATAATACGGTTAAGCAACCGGGTGGCCTGGCTAAGAAGGGTAAGCAGCCAGTCGCTCCAGCTCGACAGGTCTACCTGTGCCAGCGTAAAACATCAAAAGTGGGAGCCGGATTGGGTAAAACCTCTGGCTGGGTACATCGCACCACACTGCTCGACAAGAATGTTGAGATGATTGCCGGTGTCAGCTATGACAAAGTGGATGACAAAGGCTTGCACATCACGGTCAATGGACAATCTGGCGTTCTTGAAGTAGATAACGTCATTACCTGTGCGGGGCAAGAGCCTTGTAGAGAACTACACGCGGCACTGGAAAGCGCGGGGGTTAGTGTACACCTGATTGGCGGAGCCGATGTGGCTGCAGAACTGGATGCCAAGCGCGCCATTCGTCAAGGGTCTGAACTGGCTGCGGAGCTGTAGTAATCTAATTTGTTCCAAAAAGACTGACGCCACCCCTTTGGGGGTGGCTACTGCCATCCCCCGGCTATTGCAGGCTGTATTGACCGGGGGATACTTCCTGACTACTCAATTACCCTTCCCAAAGATAAAAATCACTCATCTTTATCCAGCAATCGAACTTCCCGCTGCGGAAAGGGAATCGTAATATTGGCCTGCTTCAATGCCTGATAGATGGCAAAGTTGGCTTGATAACGAACGTGAAAATACTGTGTGGTCGGTGCCCAGAAACGGATGCCGATGTTGATCGAGCTATCACCAAATTCATCGACACCTATTTGCGGTGTGCGTTCTGCCAACTCCGCAATGCTCGATAGCGCTTCTTTGATTTTTGCAATGGCATCGTCCAGGTTGGTATCGTAAGCCACCCCGATAACGGTTTCGATCAGCTTATTCTGCTGCGAATTATGCAGAATCTCACCCACAATAAATTTATTCGGGATGGTGATCAGCTCTTCATCTTCGTTGGTAAGGTAGGTAGCGCCGAGTGTAATATCTTTCACTACCCCGGTGATGCCCTGCACGGAGATGGTATTGCCGATCACAAATGGACGGGTAATGATAATCGTCAAACCGGCCCCATAGTTCGACAACAGCCCCTGAAAGGCCAGACCGGCTCCTAGCGAGGCGGCACCGATGGCAGCAACAAATGGGGTAACGCTAACCCCTAATTTACCCAGGCAGATAATCGCCACCATTATAATGATGGTGATACGCAATATGTTGGCTAAGAAGTTGGTGAGGGTAATATCGATATTGTGTTTGGTGCAGGTTTTAATAAAAAATTGCGACGCTTTTTTTGCAACATATAAACCGATGATGAAGATGACAATGGCACCAAATAATTGAAAACTGTAGTTCACAAAAAACTCGACCAGCAGGTCATAGAGTTTCATTACTTGTGTCATCTCTTGTTCGATCATGATTACTGCTCACCTGTATCGCCGCTGATTGTTTTTCTTTACTAATATAGATTACTTTAATTGCCATTACCTGCCAAAAAGGCGTTCTTTTTTTGCGCTCCACGGCTATTCATGACACAGTACGGCAATACCAACTAACTCAATAAATATGACATTTAGAGGAACTTATGGCTCTGAGCTCGACGTCTATACCTAAAGTGATTGCACTGACCCTGATCATATTCGGCATTGGCCTGTTGGTGTGGGGTTATCAATTATCGGACTCTGTGACGAATCAGCTTTCATCGGCACTTACCGGTGCCTCTACCGATAAAGTGATGTATACCTATATCAGTGGCGCTGCCAGTTTAGTGGTTGGCCTGTATCTATTGTCCCGAAAATAGTGATGCTGTGGTAAATCGTTCAGCGTGTTGGCACGGAAGCATCAAGGGCTTGATGCTTTTCAGTGGCCAGCCGGAACCCTTGTTGATAGAGGGTCCAAGCCATCAGACCTGCCGCCAGATTACCCACCAGTGCCCCGCTCATTAATCCGTCAAGGGCTGCCAGCTGGCTACCAAGCCATAACATTGGCAGATAGCAGAGAAACAATCGTAAACAGGAAATCAGCAGGGCTCTCATGGGTAGGCCGATGGCGTTGCAGACCGATACCATGATCATACAAACGCCTAAAGCGCCATAACTCAGTGGCACTTTTACCAGATAGTGTTGCAGCACGTTGGCAACCGACAAGTCTGTTGTCATCAATACGGTTACCTGCTCAGACAACACCAGCCAGATGATGGCAATGGCCAGTTGCCATATCAATACGAACTTAATCGAGAGTTTCACCAGCGTATGGATGCTTTGCAGGTCACCCGCTCCAAACAGGCGGCCGATCATGGGTGGCATCGACATGGTCAGGGCAAGTACGATCACGATTGAGAAAAACTCCAACCGGGTGCCAAGCCCCCAGGCAGCGACTGCAGCCGTGCCAAAACTGGCGACCAGGGCCGTGGCAAACATGGCGGAAAGTGACGGCATAAATTGGCTCAACATGGCAGGCCCGGTGATATTGCCAATCTGCTTGATCGAGTTGAAGGTAGTGCCCGGTTTGAATTTGAAGGTTAGCCAGGCACGCGCCAATACTTTGGGGTAGATAATAAGGCAGCCCAAGGCGAAGGAGGTAATCGTGGCATAGGGGGCACCCACCAGTCCCCAATCAAATACAAAGATGTAGAGCGGGTCCAGTGCAATATTCAGCAAGCTGGTAAAGACCATGGTAATACCGGGCAGCATCGTATTACCATGAGCACGGCAGAGGCTGTAACCAAAGTAAAGCATCGCCCCAAGCCAGGCACTGACCAGCCAGGGCTGCCAGTATAGAGAAATCACCGGAAGTAGCTCAGGCTTGCCTCCCAGAGCACTCAGGACTTGAGCGCGGCTAAGCCATAACAATAAACAGAGCAGCGATATTACGACTGCTCCGATCAATACCACTAACCCTCCCAACCTTTGTGCATGGGCCTCATCGCCGGCCCCTAAAATCTTTGATATGACCGCGGTGGTTGCAATACCCAGACCGACCTGAACACCGATTATCAGTTGATACATCGGCACCGTGAATCCAACGACCGCCAAGGGTTCCACCCCCAACTGCCCGATAAAGGCACTGTCTGCCAGCTGAAAACTCATCAACGATAGTACGCCGAACAGCATCGGCCAGGTCATCTGGAACAGTGACTTACCGAGTGATTGGCCCTGTATAGCTTGAGATGACATAGCTAGCCTTGGTTAATATAAGGGAGCAATAAGAGGTGAGGATTGAGTCTAGCGCACTTGAGGCGATGATCTCTACCAATAATATAGATAGCAATGGCATCAGAGCAGGCATTATTAGATAAAAGAGATTTGAAATTTAGCTGTTTTGCTTTCGAAAACGGTAGTAAGACCCAATATCTTGAAATCCCAACTTTTCCGCGAGATCTTCATGATTGACTTGAAGTAATTCACTTTTATTGAGTTTGAGTAGGCGTGCTTCTTTAACCAGATCCGTAAAGCTAGTGCCATCCATTTTGAGCTTACGATATAGCGTTGAACGGCTGACATGTAGCGCCTTACATGCAGTGCTGATCTGACAAAAATGTGCTAGGTCTTCAATCAACAAGTTATTTACCAATTCTAAAACAGAGCTGGAGTTGGTCTTAGCTAACTGAGTGTTTAGCGTTGTCGCCTGCCTGGCAACTAACTCCTTAAGATAGGGATTAGCCTCTTTGATTGTTTGATTGAAAATCTCTTTTGATAAGCAAAGACTATTTTCGGCTTGGCCAAACAATATAGTATCACCAAAAATCGAAATGTATTTGTTTTGTAGTTTCGGTGCCTGTCTTACTAAAGTTGTTGCAAGCGGCGTGACTCCTTCCTCGGATAATGCGCGACTCCATGAGAGTATGGCGGCCATACTCCTGTCTATGGCGATTGAGGGATATTTCGGAGATGTGAATCGAACACCAAGCTTAACCTGATCACCTTCTTCGACTCTTTGCCAATGCTCTGATGGGTTAAGTAGCGATATGTTTTTGCTAAAAATGGAAAACGCTTCAGCTAGGGTGCTGCTCTGAGAGAGCCAGTTCGCTAAAACCCCTTTCGATTGAAAATTTACTTTTGACCCAATCTCCAGACCGATATCAGAATCGCTGTAATGACAATCTGCCTGTCGCCAAAGAAATATTAGCAACTCTTCAGGTAATCGATATTCCTGGATCGGCTTATTGTCTTTCCAGGCATCATGCAACGCTAGAAATTGGCTGCCCATTTCAGCTAAGCAAATTTCGTCGATATACTCTCTTTCGACTAGCTCGTTTGCCAGATCGATTACAGCGATGGCCGAAACGGTTCGATTAGTTGCATGTGAATTTATCGCCATTCATATTATTCCGATCAAGTTGACACCAAATACCAATACCTTGAAACCAAATGTTAGATGCGAGAAGTCTGTGTGAGTTTATAGTGTAAACCACCGTTAATATCAGATTAAGGCGTAAATTTACATGGCAATTGCAGGTAGCAACAAAGATAAACATATCACTTCAGAGGCCCAACTCAGAGAAATTATACCCAGTTACCCTAAAATACTTGATAAACGCATACGCCCTGAATTAGATCGATACTGTTTAGAGTTAATAGATCTTTCAAGGCTTATTATTTCTGCTT
>JBFKTM010000161.1:0-6627 GCA_041636295.1 Oleiphilaceae bacterium | reverse complement strand
GCAACATCCGTTGCTTGATGGCTTCTGCCAGGTTCTTCAGCTCCGGGCGAGGCATCTCAGCAACGACGGCAACGGTGACGACATCCTGGGTTTTCCCCAGCTCCTTGACCACTGCCGGTTCGGCTTTGTCGGGGAAGTTATCGATACCATCGACGGCGCTTTTGATGTCATCCTGAAATTCATCAAAATTGCCCTCTTCCAACATTTTTACTGTCATCAGCCCCACTGAGTTGCGTGCTTCACAGCGCTTCTCTTCGGTAAAACTAATGCCATCGAGGGCGTCTTCCAGTGGTCTACAGATCGCCTGTTCTACATCAGACGGTGTCACACCAGGGTAGGGGACATTGATCTCGACTTCGTAGGAGTTAACCTCGGGAAAGGTCTCTCGCTTGATTTGTGGCAGCGTCATTAATCCTGCCAGTATGAACAGCCCCATAATCAGGTTGGAGGCAGTGGGGTGAACCGTGAAAAAGCGGATCATCAGTGTGCCTCCAGCCATTGCTGCACTTGTTGTTGCCGTGCTGAGTCGGCGACGGCTTGCAGTTCCATACCCTCAACGGCGGGGAACAGGTCGGACGTGATAATGCGGTCACCGGGTTGCAGCCCGTTCTCAACCAGTAACATATTTCCCTGGGCTTCGGCCACGAGATCGATGCGCTTGAGGCGGCTGTCACTATCCACTAAGAACAGTTGTTTTTCATGTAACGCATCGCGGGGAATAACGTAGTAGTTTTTGGCATTACCTTGCAGAATAACCTCGGTGTACATGCCTTGAAGCAGAGGAGGCTTAATGCCGGGTTTAATATTCTCATAAGGCTCTTCGACACTGATAATCACCCCTAAGGTACGGGAGGCGGGGTCGAGGTTGCTGCTAATACGCTCTACTTTGGCATCCCAAAGGGCGAGGGAATCGCCAGCCAGTCTGACTTTGGCAGATAGCCCCAGGCGTGAAAACAGCGCTTCCGTTTCACCTCGTTTAAAGGCTTCCTCCAGTAGCGGCTGATTGCGATCAAAGCCGCGGGCCAATATGCGGAACTGTTCCAGCGGGAACTGAGCGTTGATCAGTACTCGGTTGATGGTTTGAGCCGAAAAGAGCGATGCGCCTTGGGCGACGAACTGGCTCTCTTCTATGGAGAGTTCAGTGATTCGGGCATTGAAGGGCAGCGTGATTGTCGTTCTATCGAGGTTACGCTGTTGGGTCTCGACTGAGGCTTCAGAGATAACAACTTTGGCCTCCTGAACCTCCAACTGTGCGGGCAGTGTTTCCAGTTGATGGCTCAGCGACTGCACTTCCTGCTTGAGTTGCAATACTACTGATCGTTGGCTGTCCATGGCTGACTGAGAGATGGAGCCTTTCTTCAAGAGCTTTTCGTTGCGTTGTAACTCGTTGTTGGCGATGGCCAGCTTTTCGTTCGCCAACTGCAGATCGATTTCCGTATCTTTGAGCGTGAGTTTCAGCTCTTTTAGGTTGGCCTTACTGACCACTAAATCGGCTTCAGCCTGCTTTAAGGCCAGCTGATAGTCATTGTCTTCGATACGAATAACCACGGTATCTTTGGGGAGGATATTGCCCTTTCTCAGCTGTGGGTGGATGTAGATGATCTTGCCTGACACCTCTGACTTAGTCTCCAGCAGAATGTCGGGCTCTACCTCGCCAAACCCCGTAATGGCCGGCCTGACCTCATATTGCTGGGCTTCAATGGTCGTCACTTGAACGGCCGCACGTCGTTCGGGTTGATGCTGCATCGGCGGGCGAGATTTAATGATAATAACCGCGATTATAATACCGATAATGGCAATAACGGGGAGGATAAAGCGACGACTCAAAAGCGTTGCAGACATGATCTAACGTCCTGATATTTTTGTTTTACAGTGGTTTTTAACTAACTGACGGTGCGCGGCAGCCAGCCATAAATAGTTGATATATATGCTCTACCCAGGCACTGCTGCTGACATCATCGTGGGCAATGTTCCAGGCTCTTTCTCTAACCGGGGCACCGATAAACGGCATCACAATCATGGTCATTAATGAGAAGGCGACCCACTTTGGATTGAGATCGTTGCGAATCTTCCCTGCCTGTTGTTGCGTCTTGATCAAGGCAGGTAGCAAGTTGGCGACACGCTTCGGCATCATATTGATAAACTGCTCACCCAACGGCCCTTTTTGCGACATGATCTCGTCTGCAATAAATCGTGAGAGTGACGGATTCTCTGCGAAGTGGCTCACTGCGGCCTGTATGAATGCCCTGATAGGATCATCGTCTGATACAACCTGCTTAAGCCGCTCCAGGTTGATCGCCGCGAATCGTTCCAGTACCGCCAGAAACAGACCCTCTTTATTGTCAAAGTAATAGCTGATCATCGCCGACTTCATATTAGCCCGTTCGGCTATTTCCCGAATCGTAATTGTTCGGAAGCTCTTCTCTTTCATCAAGGCATAGGCTGCATCCATTAGCTGCTCTTTGCGCTGCTGTTGTATGGTAGGGTCGTGCGGCCGACCACGTTTAGTCTGTTCAGGCATCGTCGCATTCTATTAATTAATCAAATGATAAAATATATAGTAAAAAACGGTATGCAAACAAGCTTGAAATTGTAAAGAAGGTGTAAATCTGAGACCGGGCGAGTGGAAAAAAGGTTCGAATACCGCTATTCAAACGTTCATTAAACGCTTTTAGGTTAGAGTGATTCGCTCTACTATTAACTTAGTTCACAGAGGTGACGCTAACTATGTACTTATTCATTCGCTCATTACTACTCATAACCTTTATGGCATTGGCATCAACCGGTGTTAATGCGGAAGACACGAATCATCATCACTCTGTGGCCGAGGTAAATGATGCGGTTGCGCAACAGCTTTCCCCCAAGTTGCGCTTAGCGCTTCAACAAGAGATGCAAGCGATTAGTGCCGATATGGTGAAGCTGGTTCCCGCTATGGTTTCAGCCGACTGGAACGGGATTAAAACCATCGGTAATGCCATAAAAGATAGCTATATTATGAAAAAGAAGTTGTCTGAGCATGAGTTACACGAACTGCACCAACAACTACCGAAAGGCTTCCAAAAAATTGATGCGGAGTTTCACCAAATGGCCGGTCTGTTAGCTCATGCTGCAGAGAAAAAGAATTCGACACTGACGAATTTTGCTTTTTATAAAATGGTGGAAAATTGTACTCAGTGCCACTCAACTTATGCGCTAAATCGTTTCCCTGAGTTTAACAGCGCTGAAAAGTCTGCTCATCACTAAGCTATCCAATGATCAATAGAGCAAGAGATGCTTATTCATGTATTTAACCCTGGGTGATGTCATCTTATTGTTTTGCATTATTCAGGCCGTTACTTTTTCCCTGTTTTTGCTACATAAAGAGACGGTCAGGAATACAAGCAATCAACTTTTAGCGATTGTTTTGTTCTGTTTTGCCGCTGCCTATACTGAAGTTTTTTTATATGGCACCGGCATATCACTCCAACAGCCTGGGTTGGCTTACCTGGGCACAATTATCAGTTTAGTGCAGCCGGGTGCTTTTTACCTTTACAGCAAATCGCTTATGTTTAGTGATTTTAGGTTAAGAAAAAAGGATCTAAGACACCTGTTATTGGCACTGATAGCAGGGGTTTTCATTGTTGCTGAATACTACCTCCAACCCAGAGATCTGAAAGTTGAGATGTTAATGCAGCGTGACTTTCCAGGTGTGCTGACCTCCCCGTTGTTGGCATTCATTATTCACGCCTGTGTACTGGCTTATTACGTTGCCACAATCAGAATGCTAAACCGTTTCGGGCTTAAATTAAGAGATCTATTTTCCGATATAGACGATAAATTGCTTTACTGGTTACGGCTATTGTTGATTGGCTACCTGCTGATTTGGATGATGATCCTTGTTTATTGCCTGTTTGCACACATCTTTAGTTTCAGACTTTCAGTGAGAACGATTGTTGGTTTTAGTGCGGTTACCGGGTTTGTTTTTATTAACTATCTTCTATTCCACGCATTGCGCCAACCGGGTATTTTCTCCGGCCTTAGTCAGGAAGAGACGGCACTTATTTCGATAAGTGACCCTGCGGACGGTGATGAATCGGTGGTTGATAGGAACGAAATACCCGAGGCGCTGCTGGCTCGTATTAATGACTATATGTGTACTCAAAAACCCTATCTTTACTCGAACCTAAGTATTAGTGATCTGGCGAAAAAGCTACAGCTTGCGCCTAAGACGCTTTCAAAAACCATTAACCAAGGCTTTTCGTTGAATTTCTACGAGTTTGTTAGCCAGTATCGTATTGATGAGGCGAAGCGAATGCTAGAGAATCCCAAAAACCAAAAAACGATTTTGGAAATTATGTATGAGGTCGGTTTCAATTCGAAATCAGTGTTTAACACGGCGTTTAAGAAAGCGACTGGCATGACACCCAGTGAATATAGAAAGTCTATCCACGCCTGAACTGGGCTTAAAAAACAGCAGCCCAATGAACTGCTGTTTTTTTTGGAGGCTAGGTTTTAACTTCAATCGAGAGTATTCAAACCTTAATACTCAGGCTCTTTCCCTTGTAAGCAAAATTTACTGACCACCTCGCACTAATCGTACCGATAAACCGCTGTTGCGGTCACCCCCGACAACGCCGCCATTGAAGAAGAATATAGCCCAAGCGATACCTGATAAGTCATCATTAATCGGAGAAGACCAGTAATAGGTATTGTGTGTATTTGGAAAGTAAGTAGTATCGATTGCAGGGCTTATACGGTTTGGATCAAGAATGCCTTCCAATTCGGAACGGCTAGGAAGGCGCCAGTCGTTATGCCCACAGAAACTCTGGGCATTAACCAAATCTCCGTAGTTAATTGCCTCGTTAAAAGTATATCTGTGGTGGGTGCCATGTAGGTCATTACTGTTGGTTTTAACTTCCCACATTAAGCCTGAAGTGTGGTCAAATACGCAACTCCACTCATTAGCATTAGCCATTAACGGTTGGCCACTTATACTAACTTTAGTATATCGAGTGCCGGTATCTGGAATACTTGTGTCCGTGTCCGTGTCCGTGTCCGTGCCCGTATCTGTATCTGGGGCTTGGTATTCTGGAATTATTCGACTTGTACTGGTTTGACCGTAGTTAGCTTCTCTGAGTGTCAGTGTTAAATAGTTTGCATGTGAGGTATCAACGCTAATGCTGGTGACAGGGTCTACTGTAACCAGATCAATAACCCCGTCACCATCAACATCCCAACCATACTCCAACGCACCGCCATAAATACCCTTTGAAGCTGATGCGTCAACCGCAATACCATTAGAGCTAACGGTATAACTAAAATCAATCATAGGCGCGTTATAATTCGAGGGGGTAGAGGGTACGACAGTAAAGCTTTTAGAGTAATATTTCGTATCAATATACACTTCATACTTATATCTACCTTCTGGCAGGTAAATACCTTTCTGAGTGGTAATCAATGCTACTTGATCATTATCTAATACCTGATTATGCCAATGACTTCCATTAATAGGGCGTTTATCAGGTGAGCGAAAGATAAGGTTATCCCACTCGGCAATAATTTGGTCTTCGCAATACCCTCCACCAAACATGTTTTTTGCAGCGTCAATGGCTGCTTCCCATACAGAGCATTCAGACAACTTTTTTAGCCTGATTGTCAGTTGGCCGCCAGCACCAAAGCCGAAACTCCCAAGATGAGGTGCTTTATAGGCAATAATGGGCATAAATTCACTGGCTTGTGTTTCATCACCATCGACGACGCCAAAATCTAACAGGCTGTTGACTTGAATTCTTATGGCTGGATTTTGATCATCAATATATTGATTGACCCACCCCATAAACAACGATTGTGCTGCGCCCATCAGTATTCCGCTATTGGCACCAACAAGTCCATTTTCAATCGCGCCTGTTATCCCGTCATTGAGAGCATTACCGCCTAACTCACAAGAGTGGTTGTCGTCGCAAATGGTAGACACTGCCCAGCCTGATGGCCCCACGATGTTTAAAACCATATTGTGAATTTCATCATCTAAACTTACACCCCAATCTAGCCATTTGTGGATAGGCTCAGATACAACGCCGTACATCAGGCCACCGGAGGTTATTGTTAGATGGTCAACTTCGACGTTCTTACCCAAGCCATTTGTTCCAAGACTGAGTACCGGGTCATCATCGATAATTGTGACGCCATTACTTTCATCAATAACCGGTAATCCGTTTACCGTCACAATTGGTTTAGCCTGTGAGTGAGAGGCGTACAACGCCTTATCAATATTCAGAATGATTTCGTTATTGTCTGTGTAATTACTCATTAGAGGCAAAGCGCTAATAAAGTCATTGAGGGTTGCTTCATCAGTATTCGTAGGCCAAAGATCTGATAGAACGGTTAGTGAATAGTGATTTTCTCCCGCATCAATATTCACTCTGAATTGTTTCGTAAAGCCATTATTGATTCCCGTGACTCGCAAAACGTATCCTTCAAGTATTTGGAGATATTCTAACTTATCCCATGCGTAATCATTATTTGTATCAAAGAGCGTCAAAAGGTATTCGAGGTTGTCTCCGCGATCTCCACGAAGCGTGACTTTTGCGTCTTCAGATTTATAGGTATCAGTCGTTGCTACTAACTGCGAAATCGCTAACGAGATCG
>JBFKTM010000160.1:0-6672 GCA_041636295.1 Oleiphilaceae bacterium | reverse complement strand
CTATAGAATCTGCGATTAATAGACTGCTGCCATAACCAAACTATCCCATCAGGCCTAGACCGGCAACAGGATCATTTTTGGTTAACCAGGCAATCTGTAGTATCATTGCGCCCCAAATTTCATAACCATTTTAAGCGAGTTTTTCGATGGAGCTTTCTTCCCTTACCGCAGTATCCCCTATCGATGGCCGTTACGGCAGCAAAGTAAAAAGCCTGCGTACCATATTCAGCGAATTCGGCTTGATAAGATTTAGAACCGAAGTCGAGATTCGATGGCTACAAAAGCTAGCAGCCACCCCCGCTATCTCAGAAGTTGCTCCGTTTGATAAAGAGACCAACGACTTCCTGGATGAGATTGTATCAAACTTCAGTCTTGCGGATGCGCAACGCGTTAAAGATATCGAAAGCACCACCAATCACGATGTAAAAGCCGTAGAATACCTAATAAAAGAGAAGTTTGAGGCGGTTAAAGAGAAACACCCTCAACTATCCGAGATCAGCGAGTTTGTGCATTTTGCCTGCACATCCGAAGATATCAACAATCTGTCTCACGGACTGATTCTCAAAAACGGTATGGCGGAATGTGTTGCCCCCTACATGCAGCAGCTGGTTGATAAATTAAAGCAACTCGCCCATGACCTCGCAGAACAGCCAATGCTGTCGCGCACCCATGGCCAAACGGCTTCGCCAACAACAACAGGTAAAGAGATTGCCAATGTTGTCGCACGACTCGAGCGTCAGATCAAACAAATTAATGCAGTTGAGATTCTTGGCAAAATCAATGGTGCCGTTGGTAACTATAATGCCCACCTTTCTGCCTACCCCGATATCGACTGGCAACAGCTTGCGGAAGCATTTGTTGAGTCGCTAGGATTAACATTTAATCCTTACACCACGCAAATCGAGCCTCATGACTATATTGCTGAACTATACGACGCTATTGCTCGATTTAATACTATCCTAATCGACCTTGATCGCGATATTTGGTCTTATATCTCGATCGGTTATTTCAAGCAAAAAACCGTTGAGGGTGAGGTTGGCTCCTCCACAATGCCTCACAAGGTTAATCCGATCGACTTCGAAAACTCAGAAGGCAACCTTGGTATCGCCAATGCCATCATGAATCACCTGTCGAGCAAGTTGCCAATTTCTCGCTGGCAGCGTGACCTGACGGATTCAACCGTACTGAGGAATCTGGGCGTCGGGCTGGCCCACAGCGTCATTGCGTATCAGGCTACGCTAAAAGGTCTAAACAAACTCGAAATAAATCCTTCTCGCGTATTGGAAGATCTCAACAACAGCTGGGAGGTAATGGCAGAACCCATTCAGACCGTTATGCGTCGCTATAACGTAGAAAAGCCTTACGAGAAGCTGAAAGCGCTAACTCGCGGTAAAGAGATGAACGAAGAAACCCTCAAAGAGTTCATTAACACGCTGGAAATACCGCAATCAGCTAAAGACGAGTTACTTAAGCTGACACCGGCTACCTATATAGGCAATGCCGTCGACCAGACAAAAGCGATCTAACGATCGTCATTACGCAACTCAACTTCTAACGATACCAACACAAGAGAAGTTGGGTTGCTTTTTAAACGCCAGGCTCAAATACTCCCCCCCTATTCGTAGTATTATTTTCATTCCTATTTCTATATCGCTACCAAGACAAAACAACATTATGGATAACATTCTCGGCAATATCACCAAAGAAGAGTTTCTAAAATCTTACTGGCAAAAAAAACCGCTGCTCATCAAACAGGCTATTCCAGAATTTGAGCTGACGATATCACCCGACGAGCTGGCGGGACTTGCTTGTGAAGAGAGTGTCGAGTCTCGTATTGTTATGGAAAACAATAACGGAAAAGCATGGGACTGCATGCACGGACCGTTTGACGAGAGCGATTTCAGTCAACTTCCTAAAAGCCACTGGACTCTACTTATTCAAGGTCTGGACACTCTCATTCCAGAAGTTTCTGACCTTCTGAACTACTTCCGTTTTATTCCAAACTGGCGTGTTGACGATATCATGGCGAGTTACGCACCGGTAGATGGCAGTGTCGGACCACACTTCGATTTTTACGATGTTTTTCTACTACAGGCGCGAGGCAAGCGACGCTGGCTTACCGGGCAGCATTGTGACGAGCATTCGCCTCGCCTTACAAACACACCGCTCCGCATATTAAAAACGTTCGAAACGGAAAATGATTGGGTACTGGAACCCGGAGACATGCTCTACCTTCCTCCCCAAATAGCGCACCACGGCATCTCCCAGGGCGATTGCATCACGCTGTCCATCGGTTTCAGGTCACCCAGCCACGACGAGGTTTGGAGTTCATTTGCCGATCACATCTGCAGCACAATCAGTAGAGAGATCCATCTCGATGATGAGAATATGACCACACAAGCCAATCCAGGCGAAATACAAACGGAAGTCATCGATAAACTGAAAGAGATTATCACCCACTATTCAACCAACGACACACTCTCAAGTTGGTTCGGGCGCTACAGTACAGAGCCAAAATCAGAGCATATCATTGAACCACCGGACGACTTGGAAACTGAAGAGACCCTCCTCTCAGATTATGACCCGACAGCTAGTGTGCGCTGGAATGAAGGATCTCGTTTCTGCTTTTACGACGCGAACTCACCTGATACTACCATCCGCTTTTTTTATGATGGAAATGAGCAACTTCGCCCAACAACCGACCGCGCCTTTATTGAAAAGGTTTGCTCAACAAATTCATGCTCACTATCTGAACTACTGTTGCTGACAGAATCAGGTAACACCATGGATCTTCTACTAGAATTACTCAATAGTGGTCACCTCTATATTGAGGATGAGTAACTATTATTGGCGACATCCGTTCTCGAGCTAAATAGTCAAACGCACTATTTTTCATCCAGAAACGCTGCTTCATCATCTTTTGGTTTGACCGAAAAACTTACAAGCCATTGACTTTGCAAGTCTTGTGGTCAAAAGGCAGTATCACGATGCCATGAGCGCCACTTAGACATAGTAAAATCGACGAAAAAGTACAATTTATGTGCAGTCAATCAGGGTTATAGGATATGCAAACAATCGTTACCAGGCATGAATGGGACTCAGCGCCCCCTTCTATCAAAGCGATCCGTCAATCGGTATTCATCGAAGAGCAAAACGTTCCAGAGTCACTGGAGTGGGATGAATCCGATGCCATTGCACAACACTTTCTTGCCACCACGAACAAACAGGCAGCCGCTGTTGCGAGACTCATCGTGTGCGATAAGGTTGGCAAGATTGGGCGAATAGCCGTAACCAAACCATTTAGAAAACAGGGCATTGCCTCAAAACTCATTTTGGAGGTAATGCGAGAAGGCCTATCCCAGGGGTGCACTGAATTTTATCTCAGCGCACAAACTCAAGCACAATCTCTTTACAATAAACTAGGTTTTTACGCGACTGGCGATACTTATCTTGATGCAGGCATTGAGCACATCGACATGCTTAATAAAACCCCTGAACTGATCACCCGTTTAGATACGGCAACATTCAAACCACAGGGGGCTAACTTTATTCTAGGGCATGATAGCAACACTCATCTCTTTTCATCCCCTAATGAATGCAAGCAGCTCATTACCGCAATGGCGTGCCAGGCAACACGTAAAATCAAAATTTTAAGTCGACATTTAGAAAGCGAAATATATGATAGTGAAGCAATCCGCGATGCCTTTTCCACGCTCGCAAGAACAAACCCACGTAGTGAAATACAGCTATTAGTGGTCAATGAACGGCCTCTCGTTACACAGCGGCAGCGAATAATTGAATTAATACGTCGCCTCCCTAGCAGCATCTACCTTAAGCTTATTAACACGTCATACCCTTACGATGAATCTTCGATGGCTCTATTTGATAGGGAGGGCGTTGTTTTTCAAAAGGAAAACTCGATCTATGAAGGATTTGCTAACTTCAATAACCCAGGAAGAGTTAAGCAACTAACCGAGATATTTGATAACCACTGGGCTCACGGGAAAGAATCGCTTGAGCTAAGACAGCTAAAACTCTAGATTTAGCAACCGCTCAGAAACGAGCATACGTCACCAACAGGCAAAAAAAAACCGCATTATTCAATGCGGTTTTTTTATATGCCTAATTAAACGGCTTGTTTTGCCTTTAACTCAAGGCGACGACGGTGCAATACAGGCTCAGTATAACCGTTAGGCTGCTTAGTTCCTTCTACAACCAACTCTACCGCTGCCTGGAAGGCAACGCTATCGTCAAAATTGTCAGCCATCTTGATATAAAGAGGGTCATTTTCATTTTGACGATCAACAACAGCCGCCATACGCTGCATTGTTTCCATTACTTGCTCCTCAGAGCAAACGCCATGACGCAACCAGTTAGCCATATGTTGAGATGAAATACGCAGTGTTGCGCGGTCTTCCATCAAGCCAACATCATTGATGTCAGGAACCTTTGAACATCCAACACCTTGGTCAATCCAGCGTACAACATAACCTAGGATACCTTGAGCATTGTTATCCAACTCTTTTTGAATCTGCTCTGCGGTCAATTGACTTGGATCTTCCATCAATGGAATCGCTAAAATATCATCTACAGATGCGTGCTGACGTGACTTCAAATCATCCTGTGTTTTGAAAACATCAATCTGGTGATAGTGAATAGCGTGCAAGGCTGCTGCAGTAGGTGATGGAACCCAAGCGGTGTTTGCACCCGCCTTAGGGTGAACGACTTTCTGCTCCATCATCATTCCCATCTCATCTGGGATTGGCCACATACCTTTACCGATTTGAGCACGACCTTGTAAGCCTGTTTCAAGACCGGTGTCAACGTTCCAATCTTCGTACGCGTTAATCCACTTCTGCTGCTTCATCTCAGTTTTAGGAATAATTACACCCGCTTCCATAGAGGTGTGAATTTCGTCACCAGTACGATCCAAGAAGCCAGTATTGATAAAGACCACACGGTCTTTAGCTGCACGAATACACTCTTTAAGGTTTACGGTAGTGCGACGCTCTTCATCCATTATCCCCATCTTCATAGTGAAGCGAGGTAGGCCTAATGCGTCTTCAACACGACCAAAAAGCTCATTAGCAAATGCAACCTCTTCAGGGCCATGCATCTTAGGTTTAACGATGTTCACCGAACCTGAAGTAGAGTTTTTGAAAGGCGCATTACCTTTCAGGTCATGAATGGCGATTAGCGTGGTGATAATTCCATCCATTATACCTTCAGGAACTTCATTTCCATCTTTATCCAAAATGGCTGGGTTTGTCATCAAATGCCCAACATTTCGAACAAACAGCATTGAACGACCTTTTACAGAGAAAGTATTTCCGTCAAGACCGGTGTACTCCCTGTCCGCATTCATGCGACGAACAAATGTTTTACCGCCCTTGGTGACTTCCTCTTCCAGATTACCCTGCATTAGACCAAGCCAGTTACCATAAATAACTACTTTATCTTCGGCATCAACGGCTGCAACAGAGTCTTCACAATCCATAATAGTGGTAAGCGCTGCTTCCATCAGAATATCTTTTACACCAGCCGCATCGGTTTGGCCAATAGGGCTCTGTGCATCAATCTGAATTTCAAAACGCAGACCGTTGTTCTTTAGTAGAATCGCGGTAGGGGCAGAAGCATCGCCATTGTAACCCTGAAGCTTCTCTTCTTCTTTCAGACCGGTAGTAGAGCCATCAGCCAACGTCACTACCAACTTACCGCCTTCAATCGCGTAATTAGTGCTTCCCTCATGGGAACCGGTTGCTAATGGAGCCGCCTGATCAAGAAAATCACGGGCATAAGCGATAACTTTATTACCACGAACGGGGTTATACCCTTTACCCTTCTCCGCGCCATCGGCTTCTGAAATGACATTGGTACCGTACAACGCATCATAGAGAGAGCCCCAGCGAGCATTCGCCGCATTCAGAGCAAAACGTGCATTCATTACAGGAACAACCAGCTGCGGACCAGCCATCTCTGCAATTTCTGGCTCAACATTTAATGTGGCCGCTTCGAAAGCTTCACCCTCAGGCAGTAGATACCCAATTTCTTGCAGAAATGCTTTGTACTCAACAGCGTTATGGGATTGACCCTTACGCTCTTGGTGGTACGCGTCGATCTTCGCTTGAATTTCGTCTCGCTTAGCCAGCAAGGCTTTGTTTTTTGGAGCAAGATCATTAACGATAGCGTCAAACTCTGACCAAAATTTAGCTACGTCAACTCCAGTGCCTGGAATAGCCTTTTCATTAACAAAGTCATAAAGAACTTTTGCGACCTGTAGGCCACCTACTTGAACGCGTTCTGTCATCTATCAAAGCCTCGATTATTTGCTTATACGAATGTCTTATCACTAGCTTGAGTGGCTAAATTTAGTTACCCCATTTGACTCAGGACAATGCCATTACCCACTGCAACAATACTTTGGGGGCCGAATTTTACACGATATGGCGAGTAAATCCTACTTTTGAAGGGTATTGTTCATCTACAAACGGCTCTCTGACGGAGAGCTCCGCCATATAAGCAGTGCATTCTTGCCAAGAATTAGAGCGAACCGGGACTCAAAAGATAAAACCTGCTGAAATGAAAAAGCCCGCACTTTTAGAGTGCGGGCTTTTTGGGAATTAGTGGCGTCCCCTAGGGGAGTCGAACCCCTGTTACCGCCGTGAAAGGGCG
>JBFKTM010000159.1:0-6711 GCA_041636295.1 Oleiphilaceae bacterium | reverse complement strand
GTTAAACGGTCCTGGTGAAATGGCTAGTAGCGGCTGTACACCGAGAGGGCACCACATTATTCGTGCTAAGATTGGTGAAGGTCAGCCACTCAATAGTGTATTTATTGGGCGTCGGCCTACGGGTGAGATATATGGTCGTGCTTTGGCTGAGCAGTACCCCCAGCGAGACTGGATTCTAACGCGAATTCTTTGGCTGTCGGGTTGTGAATTGGGGGTTAACCGACTCGGAAAGGTAGACACAATGCGTCGATATATCTATATTCACGGCACGCCTGATACAGAGCCAATGGGGATACCTTTATCGCATGGTTGTATACGCATGAAAAATGGCGATTTAATTGATCTTTTTGACCGGGTTACGATGGGTACTAAGGTCAATATACAGTAATGCGTTCTGTCTCTTAACTATACTGATTCAATTACACATTCAAAGTCAGGGATAATTGTTCGTTATGGAGCCCTCCAGCTACTCAGCGTCTGATACACAAGCCTCAGAAACAACATCCATAGGTCCTTTAATGGTGGATATTGAGGGGCTATCGCTTACAGATGATGATCGAAATTTACTATCCAACACCTGGGTGGGCGGATTAATACTGTTCTCTCGTAATTACGCTTCCCCTTTTCAATTGGCTGAACTGGTTTCAGCGGTTCGACAGTGCAATCCTAATCTATTGGTGGCGGTTGATCATGAGGGCGGGCGAGTACAGCGTTTTCGGGAAGGCTTTACCCGTATTCCTCCGATGCGAGTACTGGGTGAGCGCTACACTCAAAATGCTGCAGATGCCATTGAACTTGCGAAACAGTGTGGATGGTTATTTGCGTCAGAGTTACGAGCGTTTGATATTGATTTCAGTTTTGCGCCAGTGCTTGATTTGGATTATGGCGTATCGTCGGTGATTGGCGATCGTGCATTTTCAAATAACGTTGATGTGGTTTCGGTACTGGCAAAGGCACTGGTAGAGGGAATGCGTGAGGCAGGAATGTCTTCTACGGGGAAACATTTCCCCGGTCATGGAGCCGTAGAGGCCGATTCCCATGTTGCTATTCCGGTAGACTCAAGAGACTTCGAGTCGATAGCGTCGCAGGATATCGTTCCTTTTAAAAGAATGATAGCCGAAGGATTAAATGCAGTGATGCCGGCCCACGTCATCTATCCAAAAGTTGATGCTCATCCTGCCGGTTTCTCCAGATTCTGGTTGGGCGATGTATTGCGTCAGCAGCTTGGCTTTAACGGTGTAATATTTAGTGATGACCTGACCATGGAAGGTGCTAGCGTGGCCGGCGGTTATGCTAAGAGAGCGGGCGCAGCCCTGGAGGCGGGCTGTGATATGATTCTGGTTTGTAACAACCGAGAAGGTGCATTAGAGGCACTGCAGTACCTGGAATGTGTACGTGAGCGCGAGAGTTTAAATGAGTCTTCGCAGCGATTACGGTTAATGCAAGGGCGAGGAGGCGTTAGCCTCGAAAACTTAAAGCAGTCTGAACGTTGGTTGGCTGTTGTTGGGCGCTTAAAGCAGTTAGGTAATTATTAAGAGGTTAGATGATGGATTTGTCGGCAATTGATCAATGGTTCGCCAGTTTTGGTGTGGAAGATGCGTCCTATAGGGGTCTGTTTCAGATTTTTGCTGTCGTTTTATTGACGGCGACGATCAGCTTTATATCAAACAGGGTGTTTTACAAGGTAGAGAAGCAGTTTTATAAGACGAAAAATCTGTGGGATGACACATTATTGCATGCTGCAAAAAAGCCGGTTTCCTATCTGATCTGGTTATTGGGGTTGTCGATCGCTGCACATATTGCCAATAAATACTCGGGGGCAGAAATATTTGAAGTTGTCGAACCGGTCAGGCAGGTGGGTGTCATCGTGTTGCTGGCCTGGTTTGTTGTGCGCTTTATCAGTGGTGCCGAAACAATTGTTGTTTCACCTGAAAAAATGAAGGAGCCGATGGATGAAACTACAGTTTCTGCAATGGGTAAGTTGCTCCGGGCTTCAGTGATCATTACCGCCGCCTTGGTGGTGCTGCAAACCATGGGCTACAGTATTTCTGGTGTGTTGGCATTTGGTGGGATAGGCGGTATAGCCGTCGGTTTTGCGGCAAAAGACCTGCTGGCCAACTTTTTTGGTGGATTAATGATCTATCTTGATCGCCCCTTTAAGGTGGGAGATTGGATACGTTCACCAGATAAGGAGATTGAAGGCACTGTCGAGCACATCGGGTGGCGTTTAACCACCATCAGAACCTTTGATAAACGACCCCTTTATGTGCCGAATGCCACCTTCACCAGTATTGCGGTGCAGAATCCATCCAGAATGAGTCACCGCCGAATTTATGAAACGATAGGTGTGCGCTATCAGGATGGCACTAAAGTTGACGGTATTATTGAAAAGGTAAAATCAATGCTGTTACAGCATGACGATATAGATACCACCCAGACATTAATTGTTAACTTTAATGCCTTCGGGCCCTGTTCGCTGGACTTCTTTATTTATACCTTTACCAAAACAACTAACTGGATTGAGTACCATGAAGTAAAACAGGATGTTTTGCTGAAAGTGATGAACATTGTGGAAGAGACTGGGGCTGAGTTTGCATTCCCAACAACAACGGTTCACCTACCCGACGAAATGAAAATTAGCACATCATCGCCGGAATTGGCGGGCATTGCGATAGAAGGTTAGCGATAGAGAGTTTTTTATGACGACAAGATTAGCCATTATTGGTGGTACCGGCCTAACTGAGCTGGAAGGGTTAAAAATTACACGCAGTGAAGAGGTAGACACTCCTTACGGTAACCCTAGTGCACCGTTAGTCTGGGGAGAACTGGATGGGCACGAGGTGATTTTTCTCGCTCGCCATGGTAATCCACACCGTATTCCTCCCCATCAAGTTAATTATGCAGCGAATATTTATGCACTGAAGCAACAGGGGGTGACGAATATCATTGGGGTTAATGCGGTCGGTGGTATTGATGATGCCATGGGGCCTGCCCATGTAGTGATTCCGGACCAGATCATTGATTATACCTACGGACGTAAACACACATACTTTGAGGGTGAAATGGATGACGTAACCCATATCGACTTCTCATACCCCTATAGTGAAAATCTAAGGCAGCAAATGATTACTGTTGCCGACGGATTAGATATCGCTTATAGCAATTATGGTGTATACGCCTGTACACAAGGTCCAAGGCTGGAAACCGCCGCTGAAATCGTGAGGCTGGAGCGTGACGGTTGCGATATCGTTGGTATGACAGGAATGCCTGAGGCAGCTCTGGCGGCGGAACAAAAGATAGATTATGCCTGTCTCGCGTTGGTTGTTAACTGGGCCGCAGGAAAAACAGAAAATATCATTACTATGGATGAGATTGAGCAAGCAATAGATGAGGGGATGGGCTATGTCCGCCAGATCCTGGTGGGGGTTATAAAAGACTAACTCTAAGGGTACGCCCTTTCTGACAGGGGGCGCCCTCCCTCTTAAAACCTGTTACACGGACCATTCATTAATATCGTGGCGAAGCATAAACTGGCGTATGTCATATACTGTTAGGGAATGTGTTGGAAAAGCCTTCGCTAATAATGAGGTCCGCTGTATGGCTCAGGCACCGTCTTGTTATACCACTGCTATCGATAAACGTCCGCTAACGCCGCCCAAAGTTATGCTGTTTGACTGGCATGGTACGTTGGTTGATACGTTAGATGCGATGTATTCGGCTATGGAAGAGATGCTGCCGCAACTGGAAACGTTGGATCTGGTGCGGCGGCTGACACCCGAAACCCACTGTAAAAATGAAGAAAACGTTAAGTTAGTACGTTACATCAGGATCTTTCGTCGCCTGCATCCTAAAATACTGGCTGAAAGACGGGTCTCTCGCACAGAGATTTTTAATGCGGTATTTGCTGAAGATATTGAGGCGCGACGGATAGCTCATCAGGCATACAACCAATGCTATCGTACTCATTATGGCGAGGTGAGGCCCTACCAGGAGGGGGTGTTTGAATATCTGACAGCCATTAAGTCGTTAGGGATCAAAATTGGTGTAGCAACGAATCGTAGCCGTGAATTTCTCGATCATGAAATATCGATTGTAGATGGCGGGCGCTGGGCTGGGTTGTTTGATGTCACTGTTTGTGCCGATGATGTGCCTGACTACAAACCCTCCCCCGATGTTATCAACCAGGCTGTTGCCCATACCGGAGCGAAAACTGATCAGGCGGTATGGTATGTTGGTGATAGCCACACCGATATGATTACGGCCTATCACGCAGGGGTTACTCGCGTCTTCTACAATGGTGCTCACTGGGAAGAGCGTTGGATTGACCGGATTATTGCCCAAAAGGAACATAACCCTGAGGCACCGCAAGTGGTCGTAGACTCTTTTGAACAGCTAATGGAAGTGTTGAATCATGTGCAATTGTACGAGCTTGATGATGGGCGTGCGGTATTCAGCAACCTTGTAGACAATGTTCGTCCGAAGCCTTTTCCACCCAAAGAGCCGCCGCCGAAACGGATCGAACCAGATTGGCATCCAGCCGTTGCAAAACTGACCCCCCCTAAAACCATACTATTTGATTGGCACGCGACATTGGTGGACACACTGGATGCCATGTATCACGCGGTAGACGATATGATTCCCGAGTTTGAAACCCTAGGGTTAATGGACCGGCTGATTGTCGCGGAGCAGAGTAAGTCTCCCGAAGACGCTAAATTGGTGGAGCACGTGCGAAACTATCGGCAACTTCACCCCAAAGTTAAAACGGATAGGAAGATATCTAGAACTGATATCTTTGAAGTGCTGTTTGGTGACGATCAGGAAGCAAAGCAAATTGCTCACGATGCCTTTACCGGGCACTATAGAAATCACTTCGGAACGGTGTTGCCTTTTGAGCCTCAGGTGAGAAGTATGCTGATTGGTTTAAGAGGGCTTGGTCTTAATGTTGGGGTTATCACGAATCGGGATCGGGAGTTTTTTACCGAAGAGTTGCGACGAGTTGAAGAGACGGGGTGGGAGGGGCTTTTTGACGCCGATGTATGTGGTGATGATACATTAAGGAGAAAACCCCACCCTGACCAGATCATTAAAGCCTGCGAGATTCTGGGGGTGCCGGTTACAAAAGAGGTCTGGTATGTCGGCGACAGTACGACAGACGTTATTGCATCCAGTGCAACAGGAATTACCTCAGTCTTTTTTAATGGTGCCCAGTGGGATCTACCCTGGTTAAGAAAGATTTTTCCGGGGAACGAACGTTACCCCCATAAGCCTGACGTCGTGGTGAATGATTTTTCCGAGTTTTGGGCGTTGGCACTAACATGCCGTTCGATATGATCGGTGTCGATGTCAGTCTATTGTCTTAGCCGGATCGTTATAGACAAATGGTGGGTCGGTAGGTTCGATAGTGATTAATACGCCAAATTGAGGATGGTCCAGGTAGTGGATTTCCCCGCTTCGCATTTTACGGGTCTCGCTCATTTGTGCGACAGTAGACATTGCGTAGTCTACGTGTCTAGCTATAACGTGTTCTGCCTTTTCAGTTGATACTCCTTCGCTGTTTAAGCTTTCGGTTAACGCGATTTGTTCTCTGGGCTCTAACGCGGGTATAAGCATGGAGGGCCGTTCCGATTCCAGGGGTGAAGTGAGAGCGCTGGTGGGTGTCGTTTTCTGGCTATTAAATGTGAAGAGCGGTGTGGCTAAGGTGTCGTCTTCCAAAAACCACTGTTGCAGATTGGTATGAGTGCCTTCTTCGTAGTCAATTAGATAGAGCTCGGTCAGTACATGAAGGTATCGATTTTTTCGAAAGGTGAGCTGCCCTTCCAGTTCATAATGGCTACCGAATTTCGCGCCAGCCTTAATGAGCACAGGAATGCCGGCTTCTTCCTTGATTAGCGCTTGTTTCCAGCCGGTAAACTCGATTATCTCGTAAGCTTTGTTGCGGTTCATGGCCTCATAGGCCTTGTGAAATTTAAGCGAGTCACTAGGCAGTCGCTTGAGTTGGTTGTTAACCATCGGCTCACCCGTTACTAACACGTAATGATCGTTAGGGTCCGGAAGCTCTACTGCGGTATGTTGTTTTTCCTGTTCGTTGTTGGTCATATTTTTAAAGATTATGACTTCAATTTGATACCAGGTGACGGCTTCCTGCTCACTGTTGTCTGTTTCTACAGCAAATAGACTCTGATGAAATAACATGGCTGCAAGTGCTACTGTGCGCAAGGCGTTAATAATCGTAAGAGCGGATTTCATTGAGTTAAACAGCCTTTGTGAGTCTATTTTGGTCATATCAATATCAACAAATTGCCTGATCCTTATCAGAATCAGGCAGGGTTCAGTGTTGTTATGAAGAAAGTTCTATCTGGGGGCTGAGCTCTTTGCTAGAGTCTCAATTAACTGATTTACCTGTTTCAGTTTGCCGTCCGTATCACTTTGGTCCATATCAAATTTTAGTGCGCTTGCACCATCTAACCGGTACTTAACCGGATTTGATTGAATTAGCTGCACAATGGTGAGTGGATCGATTTGAGTGTCACTCGAAAATTCGATTCTACCCGAAGTTGCTCCGGCATCAAGCTTTATAATGCCCAGCTTTTCAGCTTTCAGTTTAAGTTCAGTTTGTCGTAATAAGTTTTTTAATTGTTCCGGTAGTAAGCCGAAGCGGTCAATCATTTCGACTTGAAGCTCTTTTAGTTCATCATTCGTTTTAGCATTGGC
>JBFKTM010000158.1:0-6771 GCA_041636295.1 Oleiphilaceae bacterium | reverse complement strand
CGTCGCCCTGACTCTGGTCATTCTGATTTTCGCCGAAGTATCACCAAAAACCGTGGCCGCGTTGCACCCGGAAAAGATCGCCTTTCCCGCCGCGTTCATCCTCAGCCCGCTACTGAAACTGATCTACCCGCTGGTCTGGATCGTCAACGGCATTACCAATGGGTTTCTGCGCCTGTTCGGCATCAATGTGGCCGACGGCAAGAACGAGCACATCAGCACCGAAGAGCTGCGCACCATCGTCAATGAAGCCGGCACCCTGATTCCGCAGCGCCACCAGTCGATGCTGCTCGGCGTACTGGAGCTGTCCGAGGTCACCGTCAACGACATCATGATTCCGCGCAACGAGGTGGAAGGGATCGACCTGGATCACGACATGGAGCGGATCCTCGATCAGCTGTCGAAAACCAAGCACACCCGCCTGCCGGTCTACCAGGGCGATATCAACCAGGTGATCGGCATCCTGCACATGCGCAACCTGGCGCAGCTGATCCAGCAGGGCAAGGTGACCAAGGCCGCGATCATGCAGGTGGTGCATGAGCCCTACTTCGTACCGGAGAGCACCCCGCTGCAGACCCAGCTGCTCAACTTCCAGAAGCACAGCCGTCGTATTGGCGTGGTGGTGGATGAGTACGGCGACGTGGAAGGGATCGTCACGCTGGAGGACATACTGGAGGAGATCGTCGGCGAGCTGTCCGCGGACAACTCGGAGATGAACCAGGAGATCCATCCGCAGGAGGATGGCAGCTACTTCATTGACGGCTCAGCCTATATCCGCGAGATCAACAAGGCGCTGCAGTGGACGCTGCCCACCAACGGGCCAAAAACGCTCAACGGCCTGATCACGGAAACCCTGGAATCACTGCCCGACGCCAACGTCTGCCTGCGGATCAAGGATTATCAGTTCGAGACCCTGCAGATCAGCGACAACATGGTGCGCACGGTGCGGATCCAGAAAGGGATCCCGCCGGTACAGAGCAACGTCTGAGTCAGCTTGAGTGCCCGCTAAACGGATGCAGCATCGATCAGATGCCGCGTTCGCCCTGCTCACGGCGCCGGATCAAGGCCCAGACTTCGCGCTTGCGCGTATCGCTCGAAGTGTTTGGGATAGGTGGTGGGTTATTTCTTTCATAAAACGGGTCTTTACACATTAAATTTCTATAGTTGCTTGTGCGTTATAACGTACATGTGTAATATTGTCCAGCTTGTACGCTATAGCGCACAGACATTATATTGTTCCGCATGTGCGCTATAACGCACATTGAGATAAAAAACCGATATGGGCATGGAGTATGAGCAGATTATTTAGTTTTTCACATCTGACGGCAGGATTTGTCGCGGTGCTTGTTGGATATAGCAGTTCAGCTATCATCGTTTTTCAAGCTGCAACGGTAGCCGGTGCCAATGCTGAAGAAATAAGTTCCTGGCTTTGGGCTCTGGGTGTCGGCATGGGGTCTACCTGTATTGGTTTGTCGTTGTATTACCGTACCCCGGTAATGACGGCCTGGTCCACGCCAGGAGCCGCACTATTGGTAACCGGACTTTCGGGTGTATCCCTAAACGAAGCCGTTGGAACATTCCTATTCTGCTCATTGTTGACTACTCTCTGTGGTGTTATGGGGTGGTTTGATCAGATTGTCCGCCATATCCCCAAAACATTGGCTTGTGCAATGTTAGCCGGAATACTGCTCCGTTTTGGTCTGGAAGTGTTTATTGCGGCAGAAAAGCAGCTACTACTAGTCGGTGGAATGTTTACCACCTATGTGTTTTGCAAGCGAAAATTACCACGCTTCGCGATTCCTTTTACGTTGGTAACAGGGTTGGTATTGGCGATATCTCAAGGTTTACTTGAGTTCGATTCTATCCAATGGGAGCTGGCAAAACCTGTGGCTATTGTTCCTGAATTCTCGTTATCGACTTTGATCGGTGTAGGGTTGCCGCTATTCGTTGTCACGATGGCTTCACAAAATATTCCTGGCATTGCTGTCTTAAGGGCTAACGGATATACCACACCGTCTTCACCGCTAATTGGATGGACTGGCGTGACAGGAATGGTGCTCGCCCCCTTCGGCGGTTTTACCTTCAATCTTTCGGCGATCACAGCGGCAATTTGCATGGGAAAAGACGCAGATCCAGACCCTAATCGAAGATACCTGGCCACCATCTGGGCGGGGCTGTTCTATATCTTGGCAGGTGTATTTGGCGCGACCGTTGTCAGCCTGTTTGCAGCTTTTCCATCAGAACTGGTTATGGCGATTGCTGGCCTGGCATTGTTAGGTACGATTGGAAACAGTCTGGCCGATGCGTTGAAAGAGGAAACCGAACGGGATGCGGCATTAGTCACGTTTATTGTTACCGCTTCAGGTTTATCGTTAGCAGGTATTGGCAGTGCGTTTTGGGGCGGTGTCGCTGGGTTGATCGTTCATCGTATATTAGGTACACGAACTTTCTAATCGTATTAATGGTGTCAGATCTATTTCATTTTGCATTGAGCAATAATATTAATGGTGTCAGATCTATTTCATTTTGCATTGAGCAATAAAATATAAATCACCCAATCGTGACATATATTCACTTTTTAGTATTTACTGTTGCGATAAAAATAGAAAGTGTGATTTAGTTACGGCTGTTTAATTCATGTACAAAATAAATATAAAAGGTATATTCATGAAGCAACTCCTAGTCATATCTTGCTTTATTTCGCTTGTTCTAACGACTCCGTTGCAAGCTGAGACCACTGAGGAGTGGGCCCAGCGCGCACTTCGTATACAAAATTCAATTGATAACGATGTGGCTTTGACGAAAACAACCTGGATTGGAACCCATAACTCCTACGCCAATGCCCACGATGATAACTTCTCTGATTTAAACCAGGCCTACTCGGTGAGAGAACAGCTTGAACTGGGTGTGAGGGAGCTGGTTTATGACGTGCACTACTCCTACAGTGATGTAAGGGTCTGTCATAATGGCTCCGATATTGGTGGCTGCATTGATGGCATTACAGGTAACCGCAAGCTCAAAGATGCTCTGGATGATATTGTCGAGTGGATAGAGGACGGGAATAACGATCAGGTGGTTCTGCTGAAACTGGAGTTGCAGAATTCTGCCCAGAACAATATCAACAAGATAGAAAAAAAGATCGAAAACCACATCCTTAACTATACCTATACGCCTGAGCAAGCCAGTCCACTGGGTAGCTACTACAGTTGTACCGAACTGAACACTTCTCAACTAAGCAAGAAGAACGTGTTGAATGCCGGCAAGAATGTCATCTTGCTGACCACGGAAGACTGTCAGAAAGACAATGGCTTCAACAAGATGGTTTTCTACGGCGGTGATTTTATTGAAGATGTCAACAGTGTCGAAAAACTGGAATCCTGGAGTGCCAGTGAAAAAGCAAACAGGATGAGCCGAGTTAAGGACTCTGTCACCAAGCAGAGAATTCTCAGCACTGCGACTTCGGCAAAACTGAGACCGAATACGATTCAGGACTACCTGGATGAAGGGCTGAATATTCTGGAGTTCTACGGATTCAATGCGAGCGGGAGCGAATGGAAGGTTAATGGCGAATATCCCGTGGCACTAGAAGACGTGGTCTGGAGTTGGGATGAAGGTGAACCCAATGACTGGCATGGCGAAGATTGTGGAATGATCAACAGCCAGGGTCGATTTAACGACGCAGATTGTGGAAACAGCTATTCGTTTGTGTGTTATGACGACAGTCAGGGCTGGACTGTCACCGCCGTTTCGAGTGTTTGGACCTATGGTGATATGGCGTGTGCCGATACAGGCTCTAGCTTTAAGGCACCGGTTAACAAAGTGGAGCTGAATGCCTTGAATGAAGTCCTGGGAGGCAACAGCGCCTGGATCAACTACTCTGATGCAGACACTGAAGGGGAGTGGTTGGTTAACCAATAGTCCTTTTCTATTTGCAGGAGTTTAGACCAATCCTGCTGGGCAGGAAAGATGCTAAAATAGTAACGCTGTTTTAGACCGCTTATGCCCAGTTTAAATTATCCCCTAAATAGATCTGCCCCCTTTTGACCGTCCCCTTTTGACCATGGCCAACTGTTATTTTCCATTTAAGCAACATGTTATGTTTTGCAATATTGTGGACGTGTTAGCTTAATATTACTCAGAGCAATATAACCTATCCAATAACCGAAACGCCCATCAAAATGGTCACTAATGTTATAAATAAAATTCACTTCCTCAAGTAGTCTCTTAGAGCCAAATTTTGTTTCAATATATGTACCTTCTCCAGGTCTAAGGTCAACAAGTTTTAAATCAACAACACTAGGAATTAATGGAGTACCATTAATCTCCCCTCCTTCTGGGGTTGAAAAATGTAGTTCATTTTCGTTTTCACGGTTCTTAAAGAACATACTCTTTTTTACATCAGATATTACTTTGATATTCTTATTCGATATATTCTTTAACAAAAACGATGCAACATACTCATAAGGATAACGATTGTCTGGTTCAGATTTCTTACATAGCAATCTTGCATACGACATTTCTAGTTCAGCTGAAAAAACACTAAAACTTAAACAATAACAAATGATGATAGTGAAATATTTCAAATTTTCTCCGTAAAAACAGTTATGGTAGGAACATGAGTCACCTCATGCCCCCACGCAGACCCGGACGTACGGTTTTCCCGCATCCGGTTCTTCGGTTGTACTCGCTTCCGCGACAGCTAATACAACTTAACGCATTAATGGTGTAGACCGCTTCTGCCCAGTTCAAATTATCCCCTAAATAGATCTGTCCCCTTTTGGCCCTTCAAACTGATGATTGCTCTCAGGGCTATCAAGTAAAACTCTGGGGCCGGAGTTTAGGATCGAAGCGACAGAGCTTAGGTTCCTACAGCAACGCTCGACCTATCCTTATTAGTTATGCAATATTTCCCAATGCTCCGAGGTCAAACGGTATAGCCGCACTGGACGATCATGAAATTCCTGCACATCGAAACTGGAAAACCCCGCTTTCTCAGCGACCTTCAGTGATGCCACATGCTCAGGCTCTATGATCACTACCACTGAATGGAACAGCCTCTTTCCAAAAGCATAATCAAGAACTGCCTTGGCCGCCTCAGATGCCAGCCCCTTATTCCAATAGCGCCTGGCAAGTCGATAGCCAAGATTGATTTCCTCAACATCAGCGACCATTTCTGGCCCAACACCGCAGAAGCCGATAAGTTCAAGAGCGTTTTTATCAATCAATGCCCATGGCCCGGCACCATGAGACTCGTAACAGGCCAAACACCACTCTATAAACTTACGAGTAGCGGCCTCATCACAAACGCCACGAATCGAGTGTTTCATCACTTCAGAATCGCTGAGAATTTCAGTCAGTGCAGGAACGTCGTCGAGGGACAGCCACCTTACAATCAACCTCTCCGTTTCACAAATTTGCAAGATCGCCTCCCTGTGCCTAACGAGCCTGTAGAAAAACCTAACATATCTCCACCAACCACCTTTATCCTATTAATTAAGTACCGGGTTTATCCAACAATAGAATTAAGTCGCAGCTTCGTGCGACCTATCTTTATTAGTTAGGTGCTGGCTCGCCGAGCCTCTTCTCTTCTAAAAGGCTCCACTTCATGCAGATATCGAGTGAATGTATCTTTCGGGCGCTCAAGACCATTTGATGCCAATGTTCGCGAAGCCATACCTCTGTGATTGCTGCCGTGCGTTAATAAGTGAGTCATTACTTCTTCTACTGATAGTTTTCCATAGTCACCGTCAGTGAATTTAAAAGAGATGATTTGGCTCATCGTTTCAGGAGTGGCTGTTTCGGAGAAATGCACAAGCCATGAGTCATTCCTCTCAATTCTTTCTTTTAGCTCTGAGTACGTTGGTGTTTCTACCGTGTTGTCAGCAGAGAAAAGCTCTGGGGTTTCTGACATTCGGCTGATAAATAAGCTGTCAACTACAGTGGTGTGGTTGAGGATTCTAATAAAGAAAACTGCATCGCTCTCCGGGAGCAAGTGCAACTGGCGCTCTCCGAAAGTCAGCAACTCAGAATTTGCCCATTTCTTATACTTAAATGCGTTTACGAGCAACAACATAGAGATCTCCATTTTATGTTGATGGCAGTGCAACGCCGCAATAATGGGCCGAACGAAGTGAGGTCCAGGAGGCGTTGCTGGCGTTCATTGATTGCCTTGTTATTCTTTTTACAAATTACTCATGTGGGTGCTCATCAAATTGTTTGGCAGTGTCACCAATTTTAAACCAACATGGTTTTTCTGAAACGAACTCATGAAATGCATTTTCAAGCTCAAGTTCCCCATCTATACAATTAGCTGATATAGGGAATGATGCACCCTCTGAGAACACTTCACCAAGAGCAGTACCACAGACAGAGCAAAAACATCGATTATATTTATAAGGAGGCTCTGCCTTATAAGTAGCTATTTGCTCACGGCCTTGAGTTATATGAAATGCTTCAGATTTTACAAATACTAAAGTGCTTGCTCCAACCTTTCGACATCGACTGCAATGGCATGTACCCATCATGCTCGGCATTTCTGTTAGTACAAATTGAACCGCCCCACAACAACAGCTTCCATTAATCATGTTTCACCTTTAAGAAATAATTATTCATTAGTTCTTAAACAATACATGGGTACTGGCTATATATACAGTTTAATTCTTATCTATTTTTTCCGCAGTATCTTCTATTTTTCCCTATGCCTCTAACGCCCTAATTTTGGGCAGGTTTGTGGAACGGCGAAGCCGTGGAGCAAAGCTGTCCTAAACATTTGAT
>JBFKTM010000157.1:0-6787 GCA_041636295.1 Oleiphilaceae bacterium | reverse complement strand
CTCTCTTTACTCTTTATCGTACCCATCAAAATATTCGAAATGCATCTTCAAGCGCCATTCTGAAAATTCTGATGGGTGGGATTCAAAGCAAAGTCCTTCATGGTGCCGGTTTCTTCTAGGCTAGACCTTACAAACAAGCCCAGCCAGTAACTGGTAGTTCTCGTTAAATCGATTAATATTAAGTTAACGGTAATCTTGCTACAGTGAACGTTTACCGAGTTCGTGCCCATACCGGGCGTACATCATTTCAAAGCCATATCGAAATATCGGAGGGCATCATGGAAAAATATAATCCATTTAAATCAATAGATCCCGCCGAATGGCTAGAGTTTGATGAGGGTGAAAGAATAGAGTTGGTGCAAGAGTTTCACGAAAGTCTCGAAGATGAACTGCCTGATGATGCATTGTCAATGCACTCAATGATTCATGTAATCGTAGAAAATCAAATAGCAATGGGAGTTGAGCTGTTACCTGAAACGATTGCAAAACTAACAAGGCAGGGGTTAGACCGTCACGAAGCTATCCATGCGATAGGTGCCATTATTTCAGAAGACATCTTCAATATAGTTAAGGGTAATGTTGAAGCATTCTCACCAAAGAAGTACAGAAGAAAACTTGAAAAAATCACGGCAAAAAGGTGGTTAAAAGGTCAATACTAAGTTGTAGTAGTTTACTAAATTTACTTGCTACCCCTCTCCATCTACATCCACTTCCTGTCTTCTGATTGCATGGGGCCCGGGTACTTTTCTGTAATGTTCCTTAATGATGTTCTCTCGTATCGCTGGGCCAAATGCCGTTTGGAGTGGCCCATGCTGCGCACACCAAGACACATATAGAGTATGTCCACGAGTTCTAAATAACTGATCATCACTGGGAACATCCTCACTCAACAAGCGACTCATAAAGGAAGTAGAAACTTCAAAAGGCGTTGTTTTTTCACCTATGTAGATCGCAAGAATAAATATCAAAAAAGACATACACCCTATCATCAATCTTTTGGACATTTCCCTTTCTCCTTTTTTATTGTCTTTTTCTGATTATTTAAAACAAAGCAATGTAGGGTTCGGTTACAAGTGGTATGCTTTATCATCAAACCGCCTCCCCCGCCGCATGCCCCGAACTCCACGCCCATTGAAAATTATACCCCCCCAGCCAGCCGGTCACGTCAACGACCTCACCCACAAAATACAGCCCATCTACATTATTCGACATCATGGTTTTTGACGATATCTGTGCAGTGTCTACACCGCCAATGGTAACCTCGGCCGTGCGATAGCCTTCAGTGCCGGACGGGACGATTTTCCAACGGCTTAGCTGTAGTGCGATACGTTCAAGTTCGGGGGCGTTGTACTGCTTCATGGGTTTTGAGGCGAACCAGCTTTCGCAAAAGAGGTTGGCCATTTTTTTGGTAAACAGGTCTGACAATACGGTTTTTAATTCAGAGTTTGGACGAGTTTGCTGTTGTTCAACCAGCCAGGTTTCTGCGTCGTATTCGGGTAGCAGGTTAATCTCTATGGCATCCCCCTCTCGCCAATAGGAGGATATCTGCAATATGGCCGGGCCGCTGATGCCCCTGTGGGTAAAGAGGATATTTTCACGAAATGAGGTGCCATTGCACGACACAATGGTATCTACCGAGCTGCCTGAAAGCGCTTCGCAAAGGGGCTTCAGCAGGTCGGTAATGGCAAATGGCACTAACCCTGCCCGTGTGCTGTGAATATCATGCCCGAACTGGCGCGCTATTTCATAGCCGAAACCTGTCGCGCCCATGGTTGGTATGGAGAGGCCACCTGTTGCTATCACCAGAGACTCGCAGGACATCTCACCTGACGAGAGCGTTAGGCTAAAACCAGCCTCGGTATTTGTTACGGCTGCAACCGATGTATTTAGTTGAAGGGTTACACCGGCACGATCACACTCGGTCAGTAACATATTCAGGATATCGCTGGACTTGTTATCGCAGAACAGTTGCCCCAGTTTTTTTTCATGGTAGGGAATACCATGTTTATCGACCAGTGCGATAAAGTCCCACTGGGTGTAACGAGCCAGTGCAGACTTACAGAAGTGCGGATTATGGGAGAGAAAGTTCTCGGGTTCAGCATACATATTGGTGAAGTTGCAGCGCCCTCCTCCCGACATCAGAATTTTCTTGCCGGGTTTGTTAGCGTGATCAACCACCAATACTTTACGGCCTCTATTGCCTGCCGTTATTGCACACATTAAACCTGCGGCACCGGCACCAATTATAATGACATCATAGTGAGACAATAGAGAAACTCCTGAAATGGGCTAAAACCTGCGAGTGGGTGTTTGTTAACACCCACGAATGTGCGCATTCTAGCAGATAGGCGTTTCAAATAAAGAAGATTACTTTCACCCTATTTAACCGGCTATCAACCGGTCCCGCTACGGATTGGCCGCCAACAGTTCATTCACCGCCATGGCAAACTGCTGCGGTGAATCTTCTTGCAGAAAATGCCCTCCGGTAAGCGTCTGGTGTTTCTGCCCTTCACTGCCCGGTATTCGCTCCCGCATATATTTATCGCCGCCACGGGTAATGGGGTCGCCATTACTGAAGGTGGTGAGGAACGGTTTTTTCCATTTATCCAGTACTTTCCATGCGGCTCGATTTGCTTCTGTGGCAGGGTTGGTTGGGGTTACCGGAACCAGTTTAGGGAAGGCTCTGGTCGCCGCTTTATATTTGCGAGAGGGAAATGGGGCATCATAAGCTTTACGCTCACTGTCAGAGAGCTTCTTAAAGGTGCCCATATCCACAATTCGGCTGATCGGGAACCAGGGGCTATAAAGTGCAAACGTCTTCCAGGCATGAAACGCCATGGGAACTTGTTGGTCGCCGGTCGGTAACATACCGTTGCCGACGACGATGGCTTTGAAACGGTTTTTATTTTCTGCCGCAAGGCGTAACCCAATTAACGACCCCCAGTCTTGGCACACCAGGGTAATTTTTTTAAGCTTTAGCTTATCAATGAAGTGCTGCATCCAGTCCATATGCTGCTGATAGGTGTACATTGATATATTAATGGGTTTATCCGATTTACCAAACCCAATGAGATCTGGCGCAATGACCCGGTGCCCTGCCGCTGCACAAATGGGAATCATATGACGATAGAGATAAGACCAGCTCGGCTCACCATGCAACATCAAAATGGGGTCTGCATCTTTTGGCCCCTCATCAACATAGTGCATCTGTAAACCTTTAGACTTGCCGCCTACTTCAACACCGTCACCCACTTGTACGTAATGGGGCTGGAATGGATAACCCACCAGACGTTCGAAACATTTCTCGGGGGTGCGCAAATATTTGATCATTAGAGTTCCCTTTCTGTTGTTGTTTTTTCATTAGAATAAACATTAACAGAAGAATAGACCAAATAGACAGAGCCTGGTAATTAAGCCTCAACCGTGAATTACAAATTTGAAGCTATTTGATGGTGTAGTCGTAACGGACGGGGAAGCCCTTTCGCATAAGGGTAACCGACACCTTTGCTTCGTTTTCCAGGCTCTCCCAGAGCGGGTTTTGCCCTTCGTGAACCCACTGATCATTAACCCGTAACAGCACATCACCGGTTTTTAATCCCAGTGTGGTATAAAAGCGCTGATTATCGATGTTGTTTAACTTAACCAAGTGATAACCATCGGCGACATGGTCGGCGTTGTAAAAATATTTCTGTAGTTTCGCTCGATCAGCCAGCTGGTCTTGCAACCACTCTTTAGACAAGGTCATCTCTCCTGTTGGTGGCAACTCCCTTTTCTCCTCCTCACCTGCAGGTCGATATTTTTCACCCAATGGATTAATCTCATCCAAACCCGGTGCCTGACTGCCTAACCCCTGGTCAGGCGATGGATCGCTAACTTTTGCAGCGCCATACCCGGTACTGGCTTGTAACTTTATAAATTCAAGCTGGCCGCTGTTATTGATGATAACCCGCTCTTGCTCAATGTTAACCACAGTTATCTGATCAGATAACGATTCACCCACTTTGTAAAGCGAGCCCTGTTCACTCCCCTGCAGCGTGATCAACGCGGTCGATTGACGCGCGTCATTACTTACGGTGGTGGCAATCAAAGCAACCGGCAGTTTCGACTCGACAAGACTCTGCTCAGCCACGGCGGCTACAACGCCTACACGTGCCAGCTCTTGATCCACATAGTAACGATAGGCGTCGAAGGTTTGTGGGCCTTTCGTATAGAGTCCATTAATAAAAACAACCGGCACATTGCCCAAACCGAGCTGACTTGCAAACTCCACATCGGCCTTGATACGGCTCATGTAGCGACGCTCATCCAAACATGTCTCAAAGCGACCGCGATCAAGCCCCAACTGCTCGGCAATCACTAAAAATCGTGGTTTATCCAACGTTGTAATATCGGCATATAAGGCGTCCATATAAGCCCACGGTTTTCCCAACTCCGTTGCACAATGCGCTGCATTTGCGGCCCCTTTAGCGTACCGATGAAAACCTTGGGGTAGATCATAAAACCGAAAACCAAGAGACTCTCCGTAATGCACGTCCAGTTGTTTGATAATAGGCTGCAAGCGTGCACAATGAGATGACTGAAAACTGCAAAATACCGACAGTACCACTGGCGCATCGGGATTCCCTTTAATGGGTCGTTTATCAGTAGGCAGGTCAAGACGCGGTGCGTCGGGGGGCGTTAAAAAAACTTCAGAGGCTAGCGTATCAGCCGACAACCGCTGTCGCTGGGTAATCATATTACTCAACATACTTTTGCGTAGTTCGTATTTTCGCCACTCCAGATCAAACAATGCTAATTGAATAGCACGGTCAAGCTCATCCGATCGAATGGTTTCACTCCCCACTGAGGCAACAATAACATTCGCATTAGCATTAGCATTAGCATTAGAGAAGATGAGTGCATCACTACCCTCTGCCTTCGAATCGACTGCTGCGGGTTCATTTTTAAGGTTTGGAACAGAAGCTGGCTTCGGTGCCTTTGAATCCTGTGAGGATGGGTTGCAACCATTCAACAGGAACAGTGTGAATGAAAATAAGAGCAAGTACCGATACTTCATAATCACTTGACCAGAAAGATTAAACACACAGAGAAAAAGTATAGCGTGACGATTTGAAGAGCGCCCCTCGTGGCTAACGTATCACCAAAAGGGGCTGTCATTTAAGAAACATCCCTGTTTCTTAGTCCTTTCTTATTCCTTAAAAGGATTAGCGTTCCACATCATATCCGCAATCTTGCTTTGAGTTGCAACGTTTGGATGGAAGCAGTCTGCCCCATTGATTTCGTTAGCACCAAAGGCAAAAGTACCACCTGATGGAGTGTTTTCATCGACATATTCGGCAACCAGCTCGATACCGTTCGGGTTCATGCCATTCGCATTGCTGTTATAGGCTTCAACTTCTTCACGGGTAATTGCGTTATACATCTGCTGCGCTGCGGCAACCCCCGCATGACGAACAGCCATCGACTCACCGTTCAGAATACCCGGGTCCGTCACAATGCGGCAAACATCATAGGTTGACCAAAGGTTGTCACAATCAACATATTCGTCGGCGGCCTGTTTATCGACACCAGCCTGACGGATATCTTGTACGCGAGGTACACTCCCCATCAGAATGCTTGATCCCGATGGCAAACCTGACATGAGCGTGTTTAGACCCGCCCGCAGTGCCTGACGCCATTGATCCCCCGTATAAAGTGGGTTGTCACAGTTTGCCGGGTCAACACAGTCGCGGCTACAGATATCATTTCCACCAAAAATGGTTTCAACATGATCTGGTACCGGAGACTGGGCAACGATCATCGCAGCTTGCTGCGCAAAAGGTCGCTCGGAGTCGTTTAGGCCAACCATCTCTGCACCCGTCTGTGAGGCATCTTTATTGGCGGTAATCGAAGGGTCTAACGCTTTGTAGCGGTCATGAACTGAGTTTACTGATGAGTTCCAGCCATCAAACCAAGAGTGCCATGGCTGATCCGCATTACCCGCAATACACCACAGGCCCCAAATAGAAGTATTGTAGGTACAGTCAGCACCAAATGCCCGCGTGATACTGTCACCTGCCGCCGACGTCGCGGTGACACCACTCGCGGCTGGTGGTGGAGGTGGTGGTGGAGGCGTAGTTCCGCCGTCGGTGTAGGACGCTGCCAACGTGACATTGCTATAAGCTGACCAGCCATTCAACATCACACTATAGGTGCCTTCCTGCGCGGTGTTAATATCACAGGTTTCGTTATTACCCGAAACATAAGGACGGCAATCCCAGTTAGAGCTAGATGCCTGACTGCCAAACTTCACATACAGATCGGCATCACCCGAGCCACCAGAGATACTGAAACTTAGATTAGTTGCACCCGCAGGAACAACCAGTTCATAGAACGTATCGCTTCCAGTAGCGCCTGCCAATCCCGCTTGAGGCGTACCATTCTGCAGCGTAGTGGCCGCTATTGCGGTTGTTGTCACTGTCGCAATCGTTGCAGCAGCAAACGGCATTACAACTAGCCGAGACAGTGCACTTGTTTTTATTGCTCTTTCTATAGATCTTTTCATTAACTCACCATTGATGTTGTCGGTAATTGTTTTTATAAACAACAGAAATGATCGAGCGCACAGGCCCAATCAAATCATGGCGTCCGTGCGTTGCTAATCTACCCATTGAGTAGCATTAGTTCAGGCTACGCTTGAAGACCGTTTTTAAAAAAACGGCCTCTGACTTCAAGCGTAAAAACCTCCCCCCTCCAAACAATCAAAGAGCTACTGTCTGGACAGAGCAACAATCCTAGCAAATGGGCT
>JBFKTM010000156.1:0-6806 GCA_041636295.1 Oleiphilaceae bacterium | reverse complement strand
TAGAAGAACCTATATCAAGGGCTAATTGTGAATTAGTCATATCTATTGTGTATTACGCTTCTGAGATTTTGAAAGCCGTAAGTCGTTCCTGTAACAGTAGAGAGACGCGGACTCTTCAGGGGTGACAGGGTCTTGGTTTGTAATATGGCCCGCTAATGGCAGGAGTTTGGTTTTTCGCTGCTTAGCATTTAGCGGTTTAATATCAACCTTCGGGTGCTTTTATTGTGCTCTACAGTAAAGAGCAAATGTCTTACTCAGCCGTTGGTATGCGCTTTTCATTTTGGGCCAAATCACTTGGATCCTGTCTAGCGCTTCCTCCTTGGCAGCTAATTCCAATTCGCCAGCGATATTTACTAGCTGTAATCCGCTAAGATTTCCTGCAATACCTTTTATTGTATGGGCGAGTTGCACCATTTTATGGTAATTTTTAACTCTGACCTCGTTTTCCAATGCCTGCATCATCGAAGGCATATCACTTAAAAATAGCTTTATTAGTTTAGTCAGCAGCTGCTCTTTCCCCATAAGTCGTTTCAACGCGGCGGCTTTATCCCATATGAGTAGCTCTGCTATTGACTGATCATCTGTCAATATCAACGAATCATGAGATTCTATTGTCTTCGAATCTGATATCTCGGTATTAGTCGGTATTAATGGGGTATTGCCAAGAAGCCATTTAGTTAACATAGCGTTCAGTTCAGCAAACTCGATAGGCTTACTTAGATAATCACTCATTCCCGCGTTTAAACACTTCTCCCTATCGCCTTTCATTGCATTAGCCGTCATGGCAACGATAGGAATGTTTTGATACCGGCTTCCAGATTCACCTTCGCGAATGAGTTTACTAGACTCATAACCGTCCATCTCGGGCATCTGGCAGTCCATGAGTACCAGGGTGTATGGATTATCGATAGGCGCCTGCCTGAGGGCAACGAGTGCTTCCCGACCATCGGCCGCAAGGTCAGAAGAGAGCCCGAGCTTCTGAAGCATGCCCTTAATAACCTCTTGGTTAATCTGATTATCCTCTACGCTTAATAGTCGTGTCCCCTTCGGCCATTTGGGAGGGTTAAACGCACCTTCAATCGACCCTGGTGAATCTTTAGACAAAAGCGTATGTACATAATGTCGAGTAACCAAAGGTGACGCTTGTTTAAAGGCGTCCCCCCCATCCACTATTACCAACAATGCATCCAGCAGGTCTGAGGCGGGAATCGGTTTTGGAAAATAGGCACTAAAGCCCAAGTCGGCATAATATTTTGCATCCCCCCTATGGGCTTGAGAGGTCATCATTATCAGTTTGATGCTTTTAAAATGGGAATCACTTTTTATTATTTTTCCAAGCTCAGCACCATCCATTTTTGGCATTTGCATGTCCAGCAATGCCACATCAAACAAGTGATTGGGGGATTGCGGGATTAAGTCGCATGCTTCACATAATGCAAGCGCTGTAGGCGCGTCGTGCGCTTCTGCTACCTGAATCCCCCAATGTTCTAACTGGCCACGTAGTACTTTTCGGTTGGTATCGTTATCATCGACAATCAGCACTCTTAAATCACTGACGTTTACTGGCGGGACAACAAGCTGTGATTGCTCGCTTGGCTGTAGCATTAGCGTAAACGAAAAACGACTCCCCTTACCTTTTTCGCTGTTAACACAAATACTGCCATTCATTAACTCACACAGTTGCTTTACGATGGCCAGCCCAAGACCCGTTCCACCAAAATTCCGAGTAGTCGAGGCATCTACCTGTGTGAACGGCTCAAAAAGAGAGTCCAACTTTTCTTCCGGAATTCCAGGCCCGGTGTCACTGACCGAGCAAGAGAAAACTAAGTTTGGCTCTTCCTCTTCCAGTTTTGCGTGAATAGAAATCTCTCCACTCTCAGTAAACTTAATGGCATTGCCTACCAGATTAGTAAGGATCTGACGTATTCTTCCTGGGTCACCTTTAACACCAGTCCGAAGTACCTCAGTTGTATCCAGTATTAATTCAAGGCCTTTTTCATGGGCACGGTGAGCCATCGAACCAGAGAACTCTTCAAGGTGGGAACGAAGGTTAAAATCTACCTCTTCCAGCTCTAACTTTCCTGCATCGACTTTTGAAAAATCGAGAATGTCGTTGATCAAAGAGAGTAAGAACTGAGCACTGGTTGTTGCAATTTTAACTTTTCGTTGCTGGTCTTGATCTAGAGAGGATTGTTCAAGCAGCCCCAACATTCCTAAAACGCCATTCATTGGGGTTCTGATTTCATGACTCATAACCGCCAGAAATTCGCCTTTTGCCTTAGCTGCGTCTTCTGCAGCGATTTTTGCATCAATCAATGCTTTTTCTGTTTTCTTTAAACCGGAAATATCGGTACGAATTGCAATGTATGCCTGAGGTTTTCCATCTGCACCTTTGAAGGCAGAAATAGTCGTATCAACCCAATACAAGTGACCGTCTTTGGCTTTATTGCACACCTCTCCATGCCATACATTCCCTTTACTTACTGTTAGGTACATATCACGCCAATATTTGGAATCATGGTAGCCAGAATTTAGTATTCGATGATTGTTCCCAATCAGCTCATCTATCCGATAGCCACTGATTTTAGAGAAGCGTTCATTGGCATACGTGATCGTTCCTTTTACATCAGTAACCGCAACAATGGCATGTTGATCTAGTACATAACGTTGTTCATCAAGGTCTGATAATGCTTTTTGGGTTTTCTGATGGTTTAACTGAATCGAATGCTCATGAGCTTGTCGCTCCAAAAGCATATGATTAAATGCGTTCGCTAATTGCCCAATTTCATTTTTTGATGATATTTCAACTTGCGAATCCATTATTCCCGATGCGGCCTGTTTAGCTGCATTAGCCAGCATTATGATAGGCCGACTCAATCGTCTTGCTTGAAAGAAAGCCAGTACCACAGTTAGTAGCGTCACTGCTATAACGAGTGTTAAAGTCATTCGGCCTAACCAGTCAGCAAGCGATAAGGCTTTGTCTTCGTTTATTTCACTGATTAAAACCCAGTTGGTTCCCAATATGTTAATCGGCACCTGTAACCCGATAACATTTTTTCCATTAGGACCTATATAGGTAATTGTGTCGGATGAAGTGTTATCTGTTAGTGAACGACTATTTTGATGCTTCAAGTATTGACTGAACCCTTCGGTTGATACTTTTCTATTAAGTACATCATCTGACTTTTGATCAATTGCCGTTCGTAAATAGCCATCATTCCCAACAAGATAATGCGTAAAGTGTTCAACCTGGTTATGCAAGAGTTTCGCGATGCGATCAACACGCAGTTGCATCGCAAATACGCCGATTGACTCTCCAGATTCGTTAAAAATAGGGGTAGTTAAAAAACCTGCAATGATATTATTTGAGGGAGCATAACGTTCTAAATCAGAAAAACGGGTGCTCCCAAATAGGATAGTATCCTTAACACTTCTCCCAAACCGAGTGTTAGCGTAGGGGCCATTAAACAAGTTGGTGCCCAGGTCGGTTTCCTTGGCGACACTAAATAGAATGTTTCCTTCCTTATCAATTAGAAATAGATCATATAGGTAGTCATATCGGCTATTAAGGTTTATCAAGTCATCTTCATTTCCATCTACTCGTAGCGACCATTCATTGCTTTTTATGTACTCCTCCAACCCTATTTCGCTCCTCAATAAGGCTCTGTAATAATTTTAAATTTGTCTTTGAATCTGCCTGGCTAACTAAATCCATGATCCGATAATCGAACCAGTTTTTAACATACTGAACAATAAGGATTGATGATTGCTGTAGTTTTTCGGTGGTTTGTACGGTCAGACTTTCGCGGGCCTGCTGGTAGCTGATATAAGCAACAAGCGTTAGTGGAATAATGGCCAACGCACTAAACCATACAATCAACTCTCTGAAAATTGAGCTTTGTCCATGCTGGTTTCCTAGGCATTTGATGCTTTTTGTCGGTTGCGGTTTCATATGGCGCTAATTAATCACTCTCCTTAAATGCTTCTTAAGAAAGCGATGATTAAAGACTCTCCCAATATTTCCGCCTTCGTGGTGGTCCGGCATTACGGAGTGACATTAATCAGCGCTTCCCTAATTATTTGATGACTAGTTCGTACTATCAATAGGCTAATTAGTTCCCTGCCAGGAACGAAGCCCTGATATCATTCCCGTGAAGACGGTGATCCATAACGCGTTGAAACCAATCGATTCCCATCTAAACGAGAATGACAACAAAGGCCCTAATAAGCTATTCCAGGATGGGCAACAATTAGGCAAAGCGCTTGGCCAACTTGCATTATAGCGTTCTGCCTACGCAGGAATAACATTAAACATAGTATCCTTTGAGCGACATTAGTTGGCTCGTTTTAACTCAAAGCATAGTTCAGTGTTTTGGTAATACCAACCAGTTGCAGTAACCAGCGCACTCACCGTAATGTTCATTGTCAGCAAGTTAAGAACTTGGTCATTCTACAAGCGAATAGGTATTTTAGCTGAATTACGTAATAATAACTATATATATCAATACGGTATGATTATTAGTTAATGTATTTTGTAATAATTAGTGCGAGGGTGTTAAGCCTATAGCTCTACTTGGGGACGGCCTTTAATTTGTTTGTTTTTTCATTTCTAGCTTGTCTATAGGCGCTTTCTAATGTTTCGATAATGTCTATATTTTTTTCGTGCAAATAGGTGTACGTGGTAACGGTTAGGAATGGTTTATCGAAACAGGTTTTAAAGGCAAATCGTTCTTGGCTGGCGTACATCTGACCAAGAAAATCAGGGGCAACCGTGTAATCACCTCGGCGGCGGGCTAACATTTCAGCGGCACTGGCGATGGACGGTGCCTCTATGAAACCTGCTAGAGAGTTTTGGTAGATATATTCAAAATAGCGTATTCCCAAGACCCCAATTGGCTTTAATTGGCGAAGTTTCACTTCACTACTGGGGCACTGTACGTCTTTATTAACCCAAACCCAGTAGCCCTGATTACTAACGGGAACGTTAATCGGGATGAGTGTTGGGTAGCTCCTTACTGCTTGGGGGATTCTCTGTAATTCACCATCTAGTCGCCCTTGTGCCGACTCTATGAGGGAGCGTTCAGCAGGCATTTTCTTGAAGATTACGTTAATTAAAGCAATGTCGAATGCACGTTGCACGAACGAGAGTATGTTTGGATCGGTCTCTTCGTGAATGCCCAGTGTTATTGTCTTTTCATGAGTTTGTAATTGTTCTTGCAATGGTTCGTGTACGTGTAACGGCACAGCCTTTATTGCAGAAGTCACGATAAAACACGATAAAATAATCGGTGCTATCCGCAGTGTCGTAGACTGCAACACGTCTCTTATCTGTTTCATATTAGACAATCTCTACCGTGAACATGGCGTTGTTACCCACTTGTTTAATTATCATAGATAGTTTTGGGAAACTCTGATAGATATTATTTCATGGCAAGGGTCTGAAAAGAAACAATCAAATAAACATTAAATATCATTTATCTACGGAGTACTCTTCAACTATATTGTTACCTGCATTACAACAAACATTTTTCGTTTTGGCATAGATTTCTAACCTGATTAACCACCCTGATCAGTTTTTTACTCAAAAATATGTATTAAGCTAATTCTACGTTACGCTATTCGGGGAAAACAGGTATGTCACAACGCTCCCACATTACCGTTGATGGAAACGAAGCGGTTGCGCTCATCGCTCATAAAACCAATGAAGTGATCGCTATTTACCCTATTACGCCCGCTTCACCGATGGGTGAGTTGTCAGATGCCTGGTCTGCGGCAGGGAAAAACAATATCTGGGGCAGTGTTCCTCATATTATCGAAATGCAAAGCGAAGCCGGCGCTGCCGGGGCCATTCATGGGGCTTTGCAGGTAGGGGCATTAACTACAACCTTTACGGCATCCCAGGGATTACTGTTAATGATCCCGAATATGTATAAAATCGCCGGGGAATTAACCCCTACAGTGTTTCATGTCGCGGCTCGTTCAGTGGCCACCCAAGCGTTATCCATATTTGCCGATCATAGTGATGTGATGGCAACCCGGGCCACCGGGTTCGCCCTACTCGCCTCAAATTCCGTTCAAGAAGCCCATGATATGGCGCTGATCGCTCAGGCCGCGACGCTCAAGGGGCGTATTCCAATCGTACATTTTTTTGATGGCTTTCGTACATCCCATGAAATAGCAAAAATCGAAGCGATTGATGACGCGACGATTACCGCAATGTTGCCGTTTGACGCCATTGCTGCGCACCGCTCTCGGGCAATGACGCCTGAGCATCCAAATATTCGCGGAACTTCACAAAATCCAGATGTATTTTTTCAGGCTAGAGAAACGGTAACCCCCTATTACGCGCGATTTCCAGAGGTCGTATCAGAAACGATGTTAGCGTTCGGGGCATTAACCGGTCGCCACTATCGGTTATTTGACTATGTAGGGGCCAGTGATGCCATTTTTCTCATTGTTATGATGGGGTCTGGTGCTGAAACGGCCGATGAGACGGTATCCCAGCTGGTTGAAAATGGTCATAAGGTAGGTCTATTAAAAGTCCGTTTATTCAGGCCGTTTGCATCTCAACAATTTATTGAGTCGCTGCCTCTTTCCGTTTCTGCGCTCGCGGTATTAGATCGAACAAAAGAGCCCGGTTCAGACGGAGAGCCACTCTATAAAGACGTGTGCAGTGCGCTGTATAGCCATTACTCCACGATAGGCGGTGCACAAATACCCAAGGTGATTGGTGGTCGTTACGGATTGGGCTCAAAAGAGTTTACGCCCGGAATGGTCGAAGCTATTTTAAATGAGCTGGCTAAGCC
>JBFKTM010000155.1:0-6865 GCA_041636295.1 Oleiphilaceae bacterium | reverse complement strand
GAATATAGTCCCGGATACAAGTGCCATCCCTTGTCTCATAATCAGTACCAAATACCTTCATGCCATCACGCGCGCCACTCACGCACTCGCAGGCCACTTTTATTAGGTGTGTGGCTTCTGGCGTAGCCTGCCCCAGACGCCCTTCAAGATTGGCACCCGCTACATTAAAATATCGGAGAATGACATGTTTCAGATCGGAAGCAGCAGAGAGATCTCGAATCATCTGCTCACTCATCATTTTAGAGGCACCGTAAGGGTTGATAGGCGCTAGAGGCATCTCCTCAGTTAGAACTTTCTCGTCAGGCATTCCGTAGACGGCCGCCGTAGACGAAAATACCATATAAGGAACATGGTACTTTTCGATAACACCCAACAGGTTGAGGGTATTACGCGTATTATTCCGATAGTACTTAAGTGGATTTTCAACAGACTCAGGCACTACGATATGAGCTGCAAAATGCAGCACCGCTTCAAAGCGATGTTTTTCGAAGAGTTGGTCGACCGATTCAACATCTGCCAGATCACCAACTACTAATTCACCGCAGGTTACAGCCCACTCATACCCAGTCGACAAGTTATCATAGACAACCACATCATGACCTGCCTCACCCAATTGCCTAACAACATGACTACCTATATACCCTGCACCACCCGTAACGAGTACCTTCATATCCCTTACATCCTTATGATCAACAATTCATTACAGATTGGCCTTTCGCCTATCCAACTTTACTCACAATCTTTTTTGATTTTTGCCAAACGCTGTTTTTCCAGCTTTTTTTGAGCCCGGCGTGCCGCAAAAAAATCACTCATTAACTGTCGACACTCCTGCTCACAGACCCCACCCAGATACGCCACCTTAAAGTTCATGGCAGGATGCTCGAATAGCTGATTCTGACTGCTAACAGCTCCCGCCTTGGGCTCCGTAGCACCAAAAACAACCTTACCAACCCGAGCATGAACCAACGCCCCCACACACATCGTACAAGGTTCAATGGTGACATAAAGCACACTATCAGGCAGGCGGTAGTTTTGCTCTTTTAACGCGGCATCTCTTAGCGCAGCAATTTCCGCATGGGCGGTCGGATCACAAGCGCTAATAGGGCGATTCCAACCCTCGCCAATGATCTCGCCATGTCTCACTAACACGGCCCCCACTGGCACCTCATCAGACGCCCACGCCTTTTTAGCTAACATGAGCGCGTATTGCATCCAGCGCTCATGCTCTTCACGCTCACAGCAATCCAACACTACACCCACATCCGCATTCAATGGATCTATTTTATTCCCACTCAATCGTTGCCGGTGGCTTCGAAGAGATATCATAGGTAACCCTAGATACGCCCGATATCTCGTTAATAATCCGGTTAGAGACTAACTCCAGCAGCTCATAAGGCAAATGAGCCCATCGTGCGGTCATAAAATCAATTGTCTCTACTGCACGCAATGCAATAACGTACTCATAACGACGCGCATCGCCCACAACGCCCACTGACTTCACAGGCAAAAATACGGCAAACGCCTGACTGGTTTTATGATAGTAGTCAGCGCGGTGCAATTCCTCTATAAAGATAGCATCGGCTCGACGAAGTATGTCAGCATACTCTTTCTTTATTTCACCCAGAATACGAACACCCAAGCCTGGTCCAGGGAACGGATGGCGATAGACCATGTCATAGGGCAAGCCTAACTCAAGACCTATCTTACGCACCTCATCCTTAAACAACTCACGCAAAGGTTCAACCAGCTTAAGCTTCATATCCTCCGGTAGCCCGCCCACATTATGATGCGACTTTATGACATGGGCCTTACCTGTTTTGGAAGCCGCTGATTCAATAACATCCGGATAAATCGTGCCTTGGGCCAACCACTGAACATTATCAATTTTCGCTGACTCTTCATCAAACACCTCGATAAAGGTGTTACCGATAATTTTACGCTTTTTCTCTGGATCGGACTCACCTCCCAGACGGGAAAGGAACAGCTCCTGAGCCTCAGCACGAATCACTTTGACGCCCATATTCTTCGCAAACATATCCATAACCTGGTCACCTTCATGAAGGCGAAGCAAGCCATTGTCCACGAAAACACAGGTCAGCTGATCCCCAATTGCTTTATGAAGCAGTGCTGCCGTCACAGAGGAGTCAACACCACCCGACAGACCTAGCAATACGTGATCACTACCGACCTGCTCACGTATGGTTTTGACCGCATCTTCAACGATATGACCAGGTGTCCAAAGTGCTTCACACTTCGAAATCGATAGTATGAAGTGCTCCAGGATGCGCCCACCCTGTAAGGTGTGCGTTACTTCTGGATGAAACTGAACACCATATAAGTGCTTTTCTGGGTGGAACATGCCCGCAATAGGTGCACTTTCAGTCGAGGCCATTAGCTCAAACCCTTCTGGAAGTGAAACCACCTTATCGCCATGGCTCATCCATACATCAAGCAACGTCTCACCTTGCTCAGTCAAGTGATCCTTAATGTCAGCCAGTAATGGGTTCTCTGCACGCACCTTAACTTGAGCATAACCAAACTCGCGCTTATCGGAGCTGGCCACCTTGCCGCCCAGCTGCTCTGCCATGGTCTGCATTCCATAACAGATACCAAGCACAGGAATTCCCATAGAGAAGACACACTCGGGTGCCCTAGGAGTTGAATCTCCCGTTACCGATTCAGGCCCCCCCGCTAATATAATCCCCTTAGGATTAAATTCACGTATCTCCTCTTCTGACATATCAAAGGCGCGAATTTCGCAATAAACACCAATCTCACGCACTCTTCGTGCGATTAACTGCGTGTACTGAGAACCAAAATCCAGGATTAATATACGGTGCGCGTGAATATTTTGAGTCATAGGGAATTAACCACTCCTGAGTAAACGCAAAACGGGGTGGAGCAAAATGCCCCATCCCCGCAATATAAATAGCTATAAAGAATTGAAATCAACCAGCTTCACAACCTAATTGACCGATCATCTTAACCGATACGGTAGTTGGGGGCTTCCTTGGTAATAGTGACATCATGCACATGACTCTCTTTCATCCCTGCCGAGGTAATCCGCGTAAATTGAGGCTTGGTACGCATCTCCTCAATATTCTGACTACCGGTATACCCCATACTGGCACGGAGCCCACCCATTAATTGATGAACAATATTCGACATCGGCCCCTTACATGCTACGCGGCCTTCGATCCCTTCCGGAACTAACTTGTCCACACCGGAGCTGGCATCCTGGAAATAGCGATCGCTAGATCCTTGGGCCTGCCCCATTGCCCCGAGCGACCCCATACCGCGATAGGCCTTAAATGTTCGCCCCTGATAAAGCTCAACTTCACCCGGCGCTTCATCGGTGCCGGCGAGCAAGCTTCCAATCATAATGCTTGATGCACCAGCGGCAACGGCTTTGGCGATATCACCCGAATATCGAATACCGCCATCAGCGATCAGCGGTACGCCGCGACCTTTAAGTGCTTCGGCCACATTAGAGACGGCAGAGATCTGTGGCACACCAATACCTGCAACAATACGTGTTGTACAGATAGAGCCAGGGCCTATTCCAACCTTAACCGCATCGGCACCTGCATCAGCCAGAGCAATGGCGGCCTCAGCGGTAGCGATGTTGCCCCCAATCACCTGAACTTCAGGAAACTGCTCTTTGACCCAACGTACACGATCAAGAACACCTTTAGAGTGGCCATGAGCCGTATCGACCACAACAACGTCTACACCGGCCTGCACCAGCGCAGTAACACGAGCTTCGGTATCGGCCCCCGTGCCAACGGCTGCACCAACTCTTAGTCGCCCTTGGTCATCTTTACAAGCATTGGGATAGTCTTGTGATTTCTGAATATCCTTTACGGTGATCAGCCCTTTTAATTCAAACTCATCATTGACCACCAGTACTTTTTCGATGCGGTGTTTATGTAGAAGATTCTTAACCTTCTCGAGATCAGTTCCTTCAACAACCGTCACCAACTTGTCTTTAGGTGTCATGATTTCCGATACTTTGGTATCCAAACGGCTTTCGAAACGTATGTCTCGACCAGTCACGATACCTACCAGGTCTTTACCATCAACAACTGGCAGCCCTGATATTTTGTTAGCGAAGGTAATATCCAACAGCTCTCTTACTGAGGTTTCTGGCGAAACCGTAATGGGATCTTTAACGACACCACTCTCAAACTTTTTAACCGCCCTAACCGCCGCAGCCTGCTGTTCAATCGACATATTTTTGTGAATAATACCGATACCGCCTTCCTGGGCCATCGCAATGGCCAATGGCGATTCCGTGACCGTATCCATAGCAGCAGAAACCAACGGAGTATTTAACGTAATTCCGCGAGTAAGTTGAGTTTTAAGCGAGACATCCTTCGGAAGAACTTCTGAATAACCAGGAATCAAGAGAACATCGTCAAATGTTAGTGCTTCTTGCGCGATTCGCAGCATATGAACAGCCTTATAAACTTGCCAAGATTAATCGAGCAATTATATATAGGTCACTCTTCACAGTAAACCAAACTAGGCAATAGATATGCATATCAATTCCCTTGAAGGGACAACCAGAGGTCGTGCAGCACTCTCTGTATCAGAGCTAAACCGACAAGTGAAGCAGCTTTTGGAGGCGAGTTTTCTTCAAATATGGGTTGAGGGAGAGCTGACCAGTTTTTCAAAACCCTCTTCAGGGCACTGGTATTTTACGCTGAAAGATGATCGAGCCCAGATTCGTTGCGCCATGTTTCGCGGTCACAACCAACGACTTCGCTTCATACCCAAAGAGGGTGACAAAGTAACCGTCAGGGCAAAAGTCAGCCTATATGAAGGAAGAGGCGACTATCAACTGATTGTGGAAAACATGGAACCCGCCGGGGCTGGCGATTTGCAAAAGGCATTTGAACAACTCAAAGCCACACTCGCTGCAGAAGGCCTATTTGATGAATCTAGAAAAAAAGTCATCCCGCTTTTACCCCAAACCATTGGCGTCATCACCTCACCGACCGGGGCCGCCATTCATGACATTTTAACGGTTCTTAACAGGCGCTTCCCACAGATTAACGTTGTGCTTTACCCCACCCAAGTACAAGGCGAAGGGGCAGCAGCCGAAATCGCCAACATGATTCAGATTGCCAATCAACGAGGCGAAGCTGATGTTCTTATTATTGGTCGAGGAGGTGGATCTTTAGAAGACTTGTGGGCTTTTAACGAAGAGCCCGTGGCGCGTGCGATAGCAGATAGCCTAATACCTACAGTCAGCGCCGTAGGGCATGAAGTGGATTTCACAATTGCCGATTTTGTGGCCGACTACCGGGCCCCCACACCGTCTGCAGCAGCAGAAAAGCTGAGTCCTGACCAGTATGAGTGGAGACAAAATCTCGACCACCTAATGGATCGCATCTACCATAGCATGATGCGAAAATTGGCAATCGAGCATCAAAAAGTAGAAGGGCTTCGCACCCATATTAAGCATCCGGGTAAGAAACTTGAAGATTTTCGCCTGCGCTTGTCAGAGTTAGAAACTCGATTACGACAGAGCAACCAACGCAATATTGTAGGTTTGCATCAATCCTTGAATGCCCTGCAACAACGCCTATCCGGCTGCTCTCCATCCTTTAGGCTTCGCGTTGCACAGGATACTGTAGAGAAAGAGTTTCAAAAACTCACGCTCGCCACCAAACACCAGCTCGAAAGCAAACGCCAGCAACTGGCGGCCCAGGCACAAACACTTGAAGCGGTTAGCCCGCTATCAACACTCAGTCGAGGCTATTCGATCATTTCAAGCGAGCAACGTCCAGTTGTGCGGTCGGTACACGATGTCAAACCCGGCGATTCAGTTAAAGCTAAACTAGTGGATGGCTACCTATTAAGCCGCGTCACAGAAATAGAACCGATCAACTCGTCCAGCTAACGGCTCATTAAGATCTCATTAAGGTTATAGCGGTTTTTACGATTAATTTGCCCAAATGACTTGGGCAAATCTTTGTCTTCCGATTCAATTTGATAGGAAATATTAAAACCATAATCAAGGTATTTACGCAACGCCTGCCGCCTGGAAAGGTACGAGATATCAAGCTCTTTCTCTATATCACCACCCACGAAGTCAGCAAGACTAATTTCTGCTGTCTGACCTTGAGCTATCGCCAAAATCATATCTCTATCAGTTTTTCGACTGATCGACTGTGCAGCACCATTGGCCAACCACTCAATTCGCTCAATCGAAATTGTCGCCTGGCTGTTATTCTCAAGAGATAGCGTTTTGGAGTCAGCGACCACTGTTAAGTCATTATTGTAATTTGTGTAGCGCGGAATCGTCAGACCAAACCGTTTAGCAACAACTTCTACAGTTAACTCCAACGCTATGCCGTCCGTTGAGATTTGAGCATAGTCAGGACATCTTACCGAGACTTTATAGTCGCCAACAAATTCCGGTAACTCACAAGCAACACCATAAGCTTGCGTTGCTTTTTTTAGATACCGCCCTAAAGAGAGCCGATCTTTCTGATACTGTTTTTTCATTTTAGACAACGTCAGATTGGCCAAGGGCTCAGAGGCATCGGTAACCTTATAGGCTTTGAATTCATCTAGATAGTGATCATATTGAAAAGTAAGTGCATTAATCGGCACAGGTTTCAGAGTAACCTTCACTGGCCACTCAACGTCATAGTTGAAATAGCCTGATTTATCTATTACCTGCTTACTTACATTTACAGGTGCCCTATCAGCAGCATTAATATAGCCGTCGACTATTTTTTTCTGTGTGCTGGCTAAACTTGTCTCATAATATGTTTGAGAGGTCTTTAATTTGGCAGTTAATCGTGCCTCAAGCGCCTCTAATGTCTCTGTTTCACCAGAAAGTACCCTCTTC
>JBFKTM010000154.1:0-6915 GCA_041636295.1 Oleiphilaceae bacterium | reverse complement strand
CACCATGCACAAGAGGCGCAGATAATTGCGCAAGCCGGGCGCTCTGGAGCCGTTACGATTGCAACCAATATGGCCGGGCGTGGAACGGATATCGTGCTGGGCGGTAGTTGGGAGGCGGAAGTCGCTCAACTTGAGAACCCTTCCCAAGAGCAAATCGATAAAATCAAACAAGAGTGGCAAGTCCGTCATGATGGAATTTTACAGGCTGGTGGTCTGCACATTCTGGGGACTGAGCGTCATGAGTCTCGCCGTATAGACAATCAGTTGCGTGGTCGTGCCGGCCGCCAGGGTGATCCAGGGAGTACTCGCTTTTTCTTATCGCTGGAAGATAATCTGATGAGGATATTTGCCTCTGACAGGGTTAAAAATATCATGCAAGCGTTGGGGATGCAGAAGGGTGAGGCGATTGAGCATCGTATGGTCAGTAACGCTATTGAAAAGGCTCAGCGAAAAGTTGAGGGGCGTAACTTTGATATTCGTAAGTCTTTGCTGGAGTATGATGATGTTGCCAATGATCAGCGTCGTGTTGTATATGAACAGCGCAATGAGGTAATGAGTAGTGATGACATCTCGGAGATGATTAACGCTATTCGTGAAGATGTGGTTAACGAAGTGACGAGTGGCTTTATTCCGCCCCAGAGTCTTGAAGAGCAGTGGGATATTGCCGGGCTTGAGAAACATCTGGAGTCTGAGATGGCTATCTCGCTACCAGTACAGAAATGGCTGGATGAAGACGATAGCCTTCATGAGGAAACACTACGAAAGAAAATTAGTGATGCGGTTATTGCGGCTTACCAAGAAAAAGAGGCTTCTGCCGGTGCTGATGTGATGCGCAACTTCGAGAAGCAGGTTTTCTTGCAGATACTGGATACCTTGTGGAAGGAGCATTTGGCATCAATGGATCACCTGCGTCGTGGTATTCATTTACGTGGCTATGCAGGCAAGAATCCAAAACAGGAATACAAGCGGGAGTCATTTGAGCTGTTCAATAACCTGCTAAATGCGCTCAAGCATGATGTGGTAAGAGTACTATGCCATGTTCAGGTGCAACGTCAGGAAGAGATGGAAGAGCTGGAGCGTAAGCGGAGAGAGGCCCTGGCGCACCAGATGGAGTTGGCCAAGGCGCAGCATGAAGAAGGTTCTGCCTTGCAGGCAGAGGGTGAAACTGACACTGCTGAGCCTCAGTCAGAGCCCTTTGTACGCGATGGGCGTAAAGTCGGGCGGAATGAGCTTTGCCCTTGTGGATCGGGTAAAAAATTCAAACAGTGTCATGGTAAAATTGCCTAATTTGAGTCGCCTTAACGTGGTCGTGTGACGGGCGTTTAGTCAGGCTGTTAAAAGTGGCGAGTTTCACAGCGAGTAGAGGGATGGGTTGAGTGGCTCATCCCTTTATTTGGTTTTGGGGGGCGAAAGTCAATAGTCAGGGCTTTTGCATGTTGCAGGTACGGGAGTTAATTCGCAACCCGTTAAGGTGTAGCGTAAGATTGCGCCGGGCTTCGGTTTGGTGGTTTGGGCTTCAGGTTTTTAAAGAGAGTATGGATATGGCAGTTGGAAAAGGTGGTCTACCAGAGTTTAAGGTCATTAATGGTGTTCGTATTGGTGTTGCGAAGTCAGGTATAAAGTACCGGGATCGCAAGGATCTTACTATTTTTGAACTGGCAGAAGGTGCAACAACGGCAGGCGTATTTACTAAAAATGCTTTTTGTGCGGCGCCTGTTGTACTTTCAAAAGCTCACCTTGAAGCGATAAATCCTCGTTATTTACTGATAAATACAGGCAATGCCAATGCCGGCACAGGTTCGCAAGGTATGTCGGATGCTCGGTTATGCTGTCGTGAGTTGGCGGAACTTGCGGGTGTGAGTGACAATGAAATCTTGCCTTTTTCTACGGGGGTCATTGGCGAGCCGTTACCTGTAGCAAAGATAGTGGCCGGAATGCCTGAGGCATTGGCGTCATTGAGTGCAAGTGCGTGGGCCGATGCAGCCGAGGGAATAATGACGACTGATACCCGACCCAAGGGTGCGACTCGAACGGTTGCGGTTGGTGGCCATGAAATTCTGATCTCTGGAATCAGTAAAGGGGCTGGCATGATAATGCCTAATATGGCCACAATGCTTGGTTTTGTTGCCACCGATGCCAAGATCGAACAAGGATTGTTGCAGGAGATTCTGCGAGAGTGCGCCAATAAATCATTTAACCGTATTACGATTGATGGTGATACCTCTACCAATGACTCCTGCATGTTGATTGCTACGGGCCAGAGTAATGCTCCAGAGCTTGTCAGAGGTAGTGAGGAGCTAGCCATATTCACGCGAGCCCTTGGCGAATTGTTTGTTGAATTGGCACAAGCTATTGTAAGAGATGGTGAGGGTGCGACCAAGTTTGTATCAGTGACGGTTGAGCAAGCTGATAGTAGTCAGGAGGCGTTGGATGTAGGTTATACTGTTGCGCACTCGCCACTGGTTAAGACAGCGTTATTCGCCAGTGATCCAAATTGGGGGCGAATTTTGGCGGCAGTAGGCCGGGCTGGAATGGATAATCTTAACCTGGAAACAATCAATATCTTTCTCGATGACGTCTGTATTGTGAGCAATGGCGGGCGAGACGCCGACTATTCTGAAGAAAAAGGCCAAGCGGTGATGAATCGTGAGGAAATTACTATTCGAATTCAGTTAGGGCGCGGTGATAGTTGTGAAACGATATGGACTACCGATCTCTCTCACGACTATGTCACGATTAATGCCGAGTACCGTACCTAGTCGGTGTTAAGTGAATTTTTCGCATCAGAGTGGTAGTGATGAAGTTGGTTCATGTTGCTGTAGCGGTAATTACCCGTGGGGATGATGTGCTTATTGCGCATCGTCCCAAGGATGTTCATCAGGGCGGCCTCTGGGAGTTTCCGGGGGGGAAGGTTGAGCAGGGCGAAACGGTTCAGCAGGCGCTTGCTCGTGAACTAAAAGAAGAGCTGGGCATCAGCATTGATATAGACTCCGATGTCGAGCCGTTAATATCTATTCGTCATAATTATGGCGATAAAGCCGTGTTGCTGGACGTGTGGAAAGTCACTCATTTTAGTGGTGTAGCCCAAGGGATGGAGGGGCAGCCTGTGAAATGGGTGAGTAAGTATGCACTTACTGATTATTCCTTCCCTGAAGCTAATAAGCCCATTATATCGGCAATTAATCTGCCTCGAAAATATTTGGTGACGGGTCATTTTGACTCCGAGGCGGAATGCCTTTCGCGCTTGCATGCCGCGTTGACCCAGCACCAGGTTGAGATGGTTCAGTTACGTGCTCACCCGCTGCGGCTTCGAGACGGTACCCAGTTTGCGACGTTAGCCAATAAAGCGGTCAGTCTTTGTCGCCGCTTTCAGGTTCCGTTGCTAATTAATGCGTCACCCGATGAGTTGGAAACGATTGCAGCGGATGGCGTACATCTTACGTTTAGCGAAGCTAAAAAATTCAAATGCCGCCCAATCCCAGATGATAAGTGGTTAGGTGTTTCCTGTCATAATGCAGAGCAATTGATGTGGGCAAAGTTATTGCGGCCAGACTATGTCACACTGTCACCTGTTAATGAAACAACGACCCATCCTGAGGCTACTCCATTAGGATGGCCAGCCTTTCGCGAACTCACTGAATGGGTGCCTTTTCCCGTGTTTGCTTTGGGAGGGGTGGATGAGCACGATATGAGAAATGCAATATTCCATGGTGCTCAGGGTATTGCCGCCATTCGAGCATGGTGGGGATAGTTTTGTTTTTGATTGAGTCGTTATCACGTTAAAATTGTCTAATGAAAATTATAGAGGGGTCATGATGTCTACACTCACTCATCTGGATAAGTCCGGCGATGCGCATATGGTGGACGTGTCGGATAAAAACGTGACCACACGAATTGCCCGTGCAGAAGCTTACGTGAAAATGCTGCCGCAAACTTTAACCATGATTACAGAGGGGCGTCATAAAAAAGGCGATGTTTTTGCTACCGCCCGTATCGCTGGGATTATGGCCGCCAAAAAGTGTCCTGAGTTGATTCCGCTATGTCACAGTTTATTGCTAACGTCGGTCAAGGTGAAACTAGAGGCGGAGCCTGATCAATCAAGGGTGCGAATTGAGACCTTGTGCAAGCTGGACGCTAAGACCGGGGTCGAGATGGAGGCGTTGACGGCGGCAAGTGTGGCGGCATTAACGCTTTACGATATGTGTAAGGCGGTTGATAAAGGCATGGTGATAGAAAGTGTCAGGCTTCTTGAAAAAGAGGGCGGACGGACCGGCCACTGGAAAGCGGATTAAGAGCAGTTGTTATGAATAGTCGAGAATCAATAGGAGCCGGGGTCGAGAAGCAGTTGGTTGATCGCTTCGGTAGACGTGTTACGTACGTTAGGATCTCGGTTACTGATCGGTGCGATTTTCGCTGCGTCTATTGCATGGATGAGGAGATGAGTTTTCTGCCTCGGGCGGATATTCTGACGCTGGAAGAGATTGGTGAAGTTGTAAAAGCATTCAGTGAATTAGGGGTGGGTAAGGTTCGGTTGACAGGAGGTGAGCCGCTTATTCGAAATGGCATTATGTCGCTCATTAATGAGCTGGGTGCGTTGCCACAATTAAACGAATTGGTACTTACCACTAATGGTTCTCAACTAACCAAGTTATCTAGTGGTCTTGTTGCTGCGGGCGTTAGGCGAATCAATATTAGTCTTGATAGTCTCAAGGCTGATCGCTTTCGCCAGCTCACGCGAACTGGTGATCTAAAAACAGTGTTAGATGGCATCGATACAGCTATTGAATCGGGCTTCCAGCGGATTAAGCTAAATGCGGTTATCTTAAAAGGGCGGAATGACGATGAAATACTGGATCTCGTTAACTTTGCTCGTGCCAAGAAAATTGACCTCAGCTTTATTGAAGAGATGCCTTTAGGCAGTATTTCAGAGCATGACCGAGCAGAGTCTTACTGTTCAAGCGACGAAATCCGTAAGCTGATTGCTCAGTCGTACCCATTAACGTCGGTCTCAGATTCGACTGGCGGACCTTCTAAATACTACTCGATGAGTGACTCTATCAGTCGAATTGGTTTTATCTCACCACATAGCCACAATTTCTGTGGAGACTGTAACCGTGTTCGTGTAACCGTGGAAGGACGATTGCTATTGTGTCTTGGAAATGAACACTCGGTTGACCTCAAAGAGGTGTTAAGGCGTTATCCTGGAGACAGGGAGCGTTTAAAACAGGTAATTGTTGATGCTATGGACCTAAAGCCGGAGAGGCATTATTTTGATAACAATGAAGACCCTCAAATATTAAGATTTATGAATATGACGGGGGGGTAGCTGGATGGTCTCTCTGTTTGGGGTATTTCCGTTTCGCGTGCATGCCGCTATAAAGCAGAGGCTCCAGCTTGTTCTTGTACTACTTTTAGCTGTGCATCCGTTGGTAGCGTCGGCGCTTCCTAAGGTTGAGGTTTTAGCGCTTTTTAAAGGTAAGGCCATACTTAAAATTGATGGTAATCAGCAATTGTTGAAAGTGGGGCAGATGTCTGAGTCAGGTGTGACGCTGGTTTCATCAGATAGTAAGGGGGCAGTTATTCAGTATGATGGTGTCAGGCACACTCTTGGACTGAGTCAGGCCATCGGTTCTCGGTATGCGGCACCTGAAAAATCAGTCGTTGCAATATCTCTGAATGAGCGGTCGCAGTACAAAACCGGAGGGAGTGTTAACGGGCAGCCAGTCACCTTTCTGGTAGATACTGGAGCCACCGTTGTTGCTTTTAATCGGAATATTGCTCGACAACTAGGGATTCAATTCCGTTTGGTGGGGGAGCGAGCTGGCGTGGTTACAGCTTCCGGGACGGCCCCTTCCTACCGTGTTTTGCTTGATCAAGTAAAGGTCGGAGAGATCTCATTATCTAATGTTGAGGCGATGGTCATTGACTCCGATTTTCCGGTATCACCCTTGCTGGGAATGAGCTTTTTGGGGCGTTTGGATATTAGAGAAGAAGACGGTGTGATGTATCTCACACATGACTATTGATTATGGTACAATTCACGCCCCAACTGACTCTTGAGGAAATGTAGTGTCCGTTCGATATATTGAAACTTGCCGTTTACCTACCCCCTTTGCTGTATTTGATATGCATGGTTTTGAAGACACAGAGAGTGGGCAGGAGCATGTTGCACTAACTCTAGGTAATATATCTGATGGGCAACCCGTGTTAGCGCGAACGCATTCAGAGTGCCTCACGGGGGATGCCTTGTTTAGCATGCGCTGTGATTGTGGTTATCAGTTGGAGGAGGCGTTAAGCAGTATCGCCAAAGAAGGCCGAGGCGTTTTGCTCTATCTGCGTCAGGAAGGGCGTGGCATCGGTTTACTTAATAAGATAAGAGCCTACCACCTCCAGGATCAGGGTGCTGATACGGTTGAGGCAAACGAGCGTCTCGGCTTTGCTGCCGACCTTCGAGACTATAGTATGTGTCAGGGGATGCTGAAGCATCTGAACATATCAAAATTGAAGCTTATGACCAATAACCCTAGAAAAGTTAAGGCGCTGGGGGATTATGGTGTTGAAATTGTTGAGCGAGTGCCGCTTCAAGTGGGTAAGAACCCTCATAACGAAGGCTATTTGGCCACCAAAGCTGACAAGTTAGGGCATTGGCTGAGAACGCATCAGGATGATGATGCCCCGAAGTAAGGGCTAACTCAGAATTTAAAGAGTAGGGGGCGTAATTCTCTAGCCCCTCTGCTTTATCGCACTCATCATAATCTAGGGGTGAGCGCTTTGGGTGGTCACGCTTTCAATCTGTGTTGATGAGCCCTCAATGGCGGATATGCTTTTAGTATTCAGCTGGTTCAGTTTGTTTTTTATCGTATCTAAAATGCCCTGCCAATCCAGATTGCACTCGTGCAATAGTTCAGATGGCTT
>JBFKTM010000153.1:0-6932 GCA_041636295.1 Oleiphilaceae bacterium | reverse complement strand
TCTTTAGGTATTTCCACCGTTTTAGGGGGCGGGCGGGATAAACTAGATTCCGTTTTTAACGAACCATGACTGGCTTGATGCTCCCATTGGCGCTCAACAACTGATTTATCTTCCACCTTGCGCGGGGCTACCTCAGCACTCACGGTCTGGCTATGCCCTTTGGTAGAGATAATCTCATCTACTTTTTTGGGCTTATCGGGTTCGTCTGTTGTTTGTGCACTTTTCTTGTCTTCACTAGCTTTAGGATTGACCTCATTTTTAGTATTCGCCTTTTTAGAGTTTTCCTTTGCTAGCGAGGAATTGTCTAGTGACCTCTGCTCTTTTACCTGCTGCTCAGACTGAGTAGGCGACTTAATATCATTCAGCTTTTCGGAAGATGGCCTCACCTCGGTGCCCACAGAATTTATCTTTTCTCCGGGGGTTAACTTGGTAATTGAGCGATCAGTATTATTCGATGACGCGAACTCATCAGCATTATGCATAGGCATATGTTGTTCAGGTTCAGGCTTCTGTTGTTGAGGTTCAGGCTCAGGAGGCTCCACCCTTGTTTCGGGTTGTGGAGGCAACTGCTGGGCAAGTAGTTCTGGCTTAGGCGTAGGCTCTGGTGGAGGCTGTAATGTGATCTGAACCGTTGTTGATTCATCTACCAACTCAGGCTGGAAGAGTTCTTTTATATCCAGCCACCACCAGGCCAAGCCATGCAGCAAAAGACTGACGACCAGCAAGACCGTAAATAGGATCTTGGACTGCCTGTTTAACATGAAAAGAACAACTCGTACGCTTTAAAGATAGTGTTTCATGGGGTTTATTTAAGATTTATTATTGCTCTAATGATGTTTTTAACATATCAATACGCCGAAAAGTAGCCTCTGGAGTGACTTAATATCATAATGCGCTCTATAGTACTCACTTGATGAAGTTATAGGTTTATACAATGTCCAACGTGGTTCCCTTCAAACGTCCCTCTCTTAAAGAGAAACACAAAGGTAAAACGCTCTGTAAAAGCGGTTTTCATAAATGGGCGATTGTTCAAGAAAAACAGTTTGACGTAAAACAGGGCAAGCTCGTTACTGTCTACCAGTGTAGCCGATGCGGCGAGAAGAAGGTCAAAGCCCACTAATATTCCCCCCTAACCACCCCACTCTACTTCCAACCGACCCTTTACGATCAGGCATTTATATTTGTTTACAATATATTTATGCACCATGGTCTTGATATTGGTAATATATACCTCTTTCGGAGTGGTCGTAATGAGTCAACGCAGTAACTCATTACAGGACGAAACGCTAGACAGGCATGATTAATGGATTTATCACTGGTTAAAAGGCAGTACTCTTATTACCTATGCTTATGGTTATTATTAGTCTTGCCTTCACAGAGAGTTTTGGCAGCCGAAACAATCACTATAACCAATGGTGAGTGGCCCCCTTACCTATCAGACCAGCTCCAGCATAGCGGCTTTGTCTCTCACATTGTTTCTGACGCCTTCAAACTAAAATCAGTCAACGTTAACTATAAATTCAGGCCCTGGAAACGCGCCTTTGAAGAAGCCCGGAACGGTACCGCCCATGGCAGTGTAGTGTGGAGTAAAACCAAAGAGAGAGAACAAGACTTCCTGTTTTCTGATCCGGTTATCATCGGCAAGTCGGTTTTGTTTCATCTCAAAGATAAAAAAGTAGACTGGAACCGCCCAGAAGACCTTGCCAAATACAAAATTGGTGGAACTCTGGGGTATAAATACAGTTTTGAACACTTAAGTAATATTGTGATTGAACGGGTTACCAGTGACGAACTCAATTTCCGAAAATTACTCTGGAAACGAATTGATCTTTTTCCCTCAGACAAAGATGCCGGCTATGTCATTCTTAACAAACATTTCACTCAACAAGAGATCACCCAAATAACCTACCACCCCCTTCCCTATGATCAAACGTCCTACAGTCTGATGCTCTCGAAAAAACACCCAAACAGTAAACGTCTTCTCGCGTTGTTTAATGCTGGTTTAAAAGAATTGAAGGCCTCTGGAAAATATAGCCAAATCATTAGCGCTCAGGAATCAGGAAAATACAAAGAACTTTATGTCTCTACTGGCTCTCACTAACCGCTTGTCGACGACTGATCTTCTAGCCTCGACTCATTAATACTATTACTTAGGCCACTTCAAAGCCCAGGGCTCAGCAAATTGTTTAACTTCGGCATTAAACGCCTCTGTTTGAAATAGTTCACCGACGGTAGGATTACACTGAAAACAGTACACTTGATTATTCAGCGTAAATTTTAAAGCATAGGCGTGGAGATAGCCTCTATCGTAGTCTCCTGCGGACTCCCCATGATATAGCGGGTCTCCCAATATTGGCGCACTCACGCTTTTCAGTGCGACTCTTATCTGGTGGGTTTTACCCGTTTTGGGTTTAACCAGATAAAGGCGTATGCCAGGTTCCAACAACGTCGATACGAACTGGGTAATCGCCGGATTTTCACAGGTTTTGCAAAGCTTCCACATGCTCCTTCGAGAGCGAATCATATCCCCTTTGATCGTACCCTGTTTCTTTATCGGTTTCCGATCAGAAATAGCAAGATAGTATTTCTCAACAAGACGCTCTCTAAACAGCGCGGATAATTCGCGATTAGCCGTTTCCGTTCTGGCGAGTATCAATAGTCCAGACGTCATTTTGTCCAACCGGTGAACCGGATAGAGCGGAGACAGCCCGAGTTTCTCTTTTACCCGCTCGACAATTCCAAGCACTGAATTTTCAGTATGAAAAGAGATACCAGGCATTTTATTGACAATAACAAACTGGTCATTCAAAGCGACCAGTTGAAAGGCATCACTGAGAGCCGATTCGCAATGAGATCGCTCACTCATTCACTACCGACCGTCAATATACGACGAACCTCTTCACGTTTTAGCGATAAACGATCTTTAGCCAGGTTCACAGGGAAGAGCGATAGGTCTTTAATCAGGTCAACGGTCATAGTAACCTTGGAAAGTCCTTTATACATATTAAGATAGGTACCGGCCATCGCCATGATAGATCGGGACAAGTGCAGATAATCACTCTGCATCACCAGCCCTAACTGGTAGGTATTTGACATCAACTGAAGCGCTGCCTGCAGGCGACGATGGAGGCCCTCATAACCTTCTCGGTACAGCGTCCTGACCGCTTTTTTATCTAGCGGTGTAATGTGCTTTTTCAGTAAGGTTTCATCCAACGCTTGTTTGATCTCAGTAAAGCGAGCCATATTCGCCTTGGGGTCGGTACTCATCGCAATAAGTACACTCGCTAATTTATCGGTATCGCCAGCCAGCACTGAGATGAGGTAGTCCCAGATAAGAACCCACTTCCCTCGCATGTCCACCGCATTTCCCCAGTCGATGAGGTAGAGCTGGGCATCGGCCCCTACCATGATATTTCCAGGGTGAAGGTCACCATGAAACTCCTGGTGAACAATAAGATGCTCTAATATGGTGAATAAGAAATTCTCCGCCACTTTGCGCTGAAATCGACTTCGCTCTCTGCCATGAAGTTCGCCAATCGCCTGGTTAATGGCCATGGCATCTTCCAGAAACTCCATTTCAAGTATGCGGCCAGACGAGAAATAGAGCTGCGGAACATGCCAGACCTGGGATTTCTGAGACCGGTCAACAAACCGCTGTTGAATCACTGCTTCATCTTCGAAATTAAGCTCTTGCTCGAAACCCTTGGTGAATTCCTTTATCTGCTCAGACATCGCTGACAAAAAAGGGAGCAGTTTCGAGTGAGGTGCCCAGTACTGGCTACTCATCAGCATTAACTCGATCGCTAAAGAGCCCATTTGGAACTCTCGCTCCAGGTTATGACGAGCAACTTTAACCACCACAGGCACTAAAATTTCGACACCATTTTTTATAACGGGTTTTTTAGCCAGATAGACAGAGCCAATTGAGCCAGACTTAAGCGGCTTATCAATATCAAAATTAAAGTAGATCTCTTGCGGTGCTTTGCCGTAGACCTCCATAAATGCCTGCATTACGTCTTCGGCGGACATCGGGTCTACATCTTCCTGGAACACCCTCAGCTCAGAAGCGATCTCTTCAGGTAAAAGGTCTGCATTGGCTGCGGCAACCTGTGCCATTTTTATAAAGAGAGGACCAAACTCTCTGACCATCTTCGCGACGATTTCAGCCTGGGCCGCAAAATCTCTGGGGTCTGTTTGCAAGAAGGGTTTAATATAGCGAATGGCCTTGATCTGGCGCCTGAGTATACGGAGGTCCCCCCGCAACACCTGCACCTTTTGCAGCATATCAGAGACCGCAATCTGATTGACCTTGCGAATCTGCTTAACCTTATTGATCAACTCTACCAGTAAGGGCTCGTACGTTCGCAATACCAGACGGACAATATCAAGATTAAGCTCTACCAGCCCTTTAAGCTCGGGAGCACTAATAAGCTCCTGAAAGAAAGACCAGAACTCTTCTACAATAACATCTGGAATTTCAACAGGACTACGTGCGACAACCTGCTTTACCAAAAACCGGATCAGGTTCTCGGTAGACTCCTCATTGGGAATTAATTTGTACTTTCTAAGATAGGTCGTTAACGAGCGGGAGTGCTCCGACAGCGGATGCTGATAAAGCACCACAAACAGATTGTCCAGATCTTGAGCCAGCTCTTCCCGCGAGACTTCCTGTTCGCGAATCAGCAATTGCGCCACCGGCCAAAATGCTTTTGGCAGTTTAACCGTGCTGACAGCAAATCCACCCGCGCCCCTAAGCACCTTATCAGTCCGTTGCTTAAGTACAGGTAGATTAACCTCGACTAATTTCTTGCTTTCCTGCTCCGTCATACCGGTTTAACAAACTCTCAAAGAACGTTATTGGATTTTGAATTCTTATTTTAGCTGACCGAGAGGCCGTCTTAATAGGTGCCTATAAATATCACCCCTCGTAATACTGCAGATTTCCAAGGGTGACTATTGCTTGGGCTAGAAAGCCCGTTTACCATTGCGCGACAGTAGAGTTGGCCAGAACAAACTCCCTCCATTCTATTATGTAAATTGAAGTTTATCAGCCCTATTCATCAAAATATGATCATTTAACCCAATTAATATGGGCCATACGTGAACACAGCACAAGAAAAACTAGAGATTATCTATCAAGATCAATACCTTATTGCCGTTAATAAGCCTTCTGGTTTATTAGTACACAAAAGCCCTATCGATAAACATGAAACCCGCTATGCAATGAAAATAGTGAGAGACCAAATAGGTCAGTGGGTTTACCCGGTTCATCGGCTGGACAAACCGACATCCGGGCTACTTATATTTGCATTGTCACCAGAAATAGCAAGTCACTTGGGTCAGCAGTTCACTAACAACACCGTTAAAAAAACCTATCTAGCACTTGTTCGAGGTTATACCCCTTTGGGTGGCATCATACGGCATGCACTTAAAGAGACCGCGATGTTTAAGCACCAAAAGAAGATGATCGAACAGAAAGCGCCACAGGAGGCTCTGACACTCTATCGAAGGCTAGCTAGGGTCGAGCTGCCTTATTCCGTAGATCGCTATCCGATGACTCGCTACTCTCTCGTTGCAGCCTACCCCCGAACGGGTCGCACCCATCAAATTCGCAAGCATATGAAGCATATCAGCCACCCGATTATTGGCGATGCCAAGTACGGTAAGGGCAATCACAACCGTATTTTTGAAGAGAAACACGGTCTACACCGGTTATTGCTCGCGGCCACTGAGATCACCTTTGCTCACCCAGTTACTGGCCAGCCCTTGACACTCTGTGCGCCGCTTCAGCAAGACTTCTCAACACTAGTCGCAACACTGGGATGGTCCGGTAGCATCCCGGCTGCATGGCTTAACCAGCCAGCGTCAACCACAGCGTAACTATTTCAAGGTCTCCTCCAGAAAACCTAAAAAACGTTGCCAGGATTTCCTATCGGCAGACTCCCTATATCGCTCCGAGCCGAAAACCGTAAAGGCATGGGGTGCGCCGCCGTATGAAATCATCTCATGATCTATACCGGCAGCCTCCAGTTCGTTGGTGAGTTGTGCAAATTGATCCATGGTGATTGCGCTATCTGCCGAGCCGTGCATCACCAGAACCTTAGCATCCGTTTTGTGATAACGCTGCCCTTCCGGTGTTTGCAAGCCACCATGAAAAGTGACATAGCCTTTCATTTTGTAACCGCCCAATTGGGCCTCATTCCGGGTAAATTCGAGCACTGCCGCACCACCAAAGCAGTACCCTGCGGTGACGGCATTTTCCACACTGGCCCCTTTCGATTTAGCTGTATCCAGCGCCCCTTTGATCAACGCTCTCATCTTTTCACGATCTTTATAGAGCGCTCCCGTATGTTGGCGCTTATCGGTCATCTCAGTCGGTCTAACGCCTGCACCAAAAAGATCTGGTGCGAATACCGCATATCCCTTCTCTGCCAGCATCGTAGCTCGCTTCACTTCGTAGTCAGTGAGGCCATCCCAGTCATGAATCAGCAGTACCAGCGGAGCGCCCTTGGCTGGCGACACAAAATACCCTTCATACTCCTGCCCATCGACCGTGTACCTAACGGGGCTACCGGTAGCATGGAGCAGTGTTGATACCAACGCGAAAACAACTGCCAGAACAGTACGGTACATCGCAATCTCCTTAACCAAAGCCCTTTTTTATGGCCATTTTTAATACACAAGTGACTCAATATTGCGTCAACAAGTCACTACTTATCCCATTCACACTATCTAAAAGTAGGCGATAAAAAAGGGAATTCAAACCACCGGGTGACTTATTGAAGTCTATACTTACTCTTATTGGAAACAACACTTACTCTTATTGGAAACAACACTTACTCTTATTGGAAACAACACTTACTAGGACGGCAAATGTGCTCAATACGCTAATGAATTGGCAAGAGGTGTATTATGCGAGTTCAACTGTTAGT
>JBFKTM010000152.1:0-6933 GCA_041636295.1 Oleiphilaceae bacterium | reverse complement strand
GCGAACAGGCACGAATGATATCGGGTGCGTGGCCGCCTCCCGCCCCTTCGGTGTGATAAGTGTGGATCACACGGTCTTTGAAAGCACCGATGGTATCGTCCACAAAACCGGATTCATTTAGAGTATCCGTGTGTATCGCAACTTGAACATCATACTCTTCGGCAACCGATAAACAGTTGTCGATCGAAGCGGGGGTGGTCCCCCAGTCTTCGTGCAATTTTAATCCACAGGCACCGGCATCTAGCTGTTCGCGCAACGCTTCAGGTAAACTGGCATTACCCTTTCCCAGGAAGCCAAAATTCATTGGCATGCAGTCAGTTGCTTGTAGCATTTTCCCTATATACCAAGGACCGGGAGTACAGGTTGTCGCATTGGTTCCCGTCGCAGGGCCTGTACCACCGCCGATCATGGTAGTGACACCGGACATCAGGGCCTCTTCTACTTGTTGAGGGCAGATGAAGTGAATATGCGCATCAATACCGCCAGCCGTTAATATAGAGCCTTCACCGGCAATGACCTCGGTGCCAGGACCAATCACTATATCTACACGATCCTGGATATCCGGGTTGCCGGCTTTACCGACTTTAGCAATACGCCCCTCTTTGATACCCACATCCGCTTTAACAATCCCCCAATGATCAAGAATCAGTGCATTGGTAATCACCAGATCTACGGTTTCGGCACAGGAACGTTGGCTTTGACCCATGCCATCACGGATAACTTTGCCTCCACCGAACTTTACCTCGTCGCCGTAGTCAGTGTAGTCTTTCTCAACTTGAATCCAGATATCGGTATCCGCTAAACGTACGCGGTCACCGGTCGTCGGACCAAACATTTGGGCGTAGCTTTGACGGTCCATTGTTTTGTGAGAAACGGTTTTGTGAGAAACGGTTTTATCAGAGCCTGCTTGATCAGATGTCGCTTTTTTGGTCATTACGCCTCCCCTCCTTTAGCGTTAACAGGCAGATGCCCCATTACATCCCCTCTAAAACCAAAGACCTTACGATCACCCGCATAAGCAACCAACTCAACCTCCCTCCCCTGACCAGGCTCAAACCGAACCGCTGTCCCTGAAGCAATATTTAAACGGAAGCCTTTGGTCATCGCACGATCAAACTGCAAGGCAGGGTTTGTTTCAAAAAAATGGTAATGAGAGCCAACCTGAACAGGACGGTCACCTGTGTTTTCTACGCGTAGCGTTAACGTATCCCGCCCAGAGTTCAGCTCAATTTCACCTTCGGCAACCTGTATTTCACCTGGAATCATGCCAAAATCTCCTTAACTAATAGGCTCATGAACCGTAACCAGTTTCGTACCATCAGGGAACGTCGCCTCAACTTGAACCTCATGGATCATATCGGCTACCCCATCCATTACCTGCTCTTCAGTCAGTAGCGTTTTGCCGTAACTCATCAGTTCGGCAACGGTTTTGCCATCTCTAGCGCCTTCGATGATCTCCATCGTGAGGTAGGCCATTGCCTCTGGGTAGTTCAGTTTTAAACCTCGGTTTAATCGTCTTTCAGCAAGCAATGCTGCGGTGAACACCAGCAGTTTGTCCTTCTCTCTTGGTAACAGTTCCATACTGCTCCCCCGTTATTTTTAGTTAAGTCGCCCATATCCTGGGCTCCGTTGGGTCTTTTTTTATCAACGCAGGTCGAATTAATTTCCACGCCTCAGTAAATAATTTTCTTGCTTCTTCGGTACAGGAACCTAAGTACCGCACGGTCATAAACTCGCCATTTAAACTAACCGCAAACAATTGGCGGGTCTGTTCCTGTATAACTCTCAGCGAGTCAACCAGCTCCACAGGAGGGTCTTGAGCGAACGGGCCAGCCAGCATTAGACCATGAACCGGTAACGCTCTTAGCCCAGCATTGCCTTGGAGTAGTGAATAGTCGTCATGATCATCCTTTAACGCGGTTTCGATCACCAGGCTTTCATTTAACAGGATTCGACCATCTCGCCAGATCTGCGTGTTTTGATCGACGCTACCGGTATCAAACGTGATGTTATTTGCTGGCAGTCCAAAACAGGTGACATCCCAGCCCATAAATACCGCGTTTTTTTCCAAATCAATTCGGGTTCTCATTCGAGCCTGCGCCGCTGGAAATAAAATTGTTTCCAGCGGGAACCACTCCAACACCGAATTTTCTTCAATCTTTAAATGCAAATTCTGGGTTTGTATTCCACCCTGCTCACGAGCTTTATACACGCGCCCGGCTCCCGGCGTCGTCAGCAAGGCATGAGTACCCACAAGAGCATTGACACCAATAGTTAAGGTGTCACCAGTAACCAGGCCACCGGGCGGGTGTAACAAGTAAATATGTGCACAGTCAGAGCCTTCTGGATAAAAAGCCTTTTGTACATAGAGCGGACCCTCATGTTCACACTTAACCAACCGAACACCACGCTTACGTTTAGCAAACTCCAAATTCAGCCGTGCCTGCCAGGTCGCAGGAGTGGCAGGTTCAGTGCAATTTATTAACTGAGAATTGAGTGGTGCATTCATAGTGGTGCATTCATAAAGTAGTTATACCGCGAGATATTGGCTGATCAAGTCATCGCTCAACTTGTCCATTCTATCATTAGCCACAACGCGCCCCTTATCCATTAAACGAAAGGATTGGCCTACACGCCGCGCAAAACCCAACTTTTGCTCCACCAAAATGACCGTGAGCCCCTCTTCTTCATTCAGTTTCATAATAACATCGCCAATTTGTTTGACGATATTGGGTTGAATCCCCTCATTCGGCTCGTCCAGAATCAGCACCTTAGGCTCAATGACTAATGCCCGCCCGATTGCAAGTTGCTGCTGTTGGCCTCCCGACAGGTCGCCACCGCGTCGATGCATCATTTCCCCAAGTACAGGAAACAGATCAAATATTTTTTGAGGAATCTCTTTGGCACTCTCTTTATCGGCAACACGCTCTTTGCGGATAGGCAGACCTAAACGTAAATTTTCTTCAACCGTTAGCAGCGGAAAGATTTCACGCCCTTGCGGTACATACCCTATTCCCGCAGGGGCTCTCGCTTCAGCGGGTCTGTTTTGAATGGGGGCGCCATCCATCAAAATTTCACCATTGGTGACGGGTAGCAGCCCCATCATGCATTTGAGCAATGTGGTCTTACCGACGCCGTTTCTCCCCATAATACAGGTGCGGGAGCCAGGCTCGATATCGAGATCCAGATTCCAAAGAATCTGCGTGCCACCATAGTGCTGATTGACTTTATTAATAGCAATCACGACTCATCCCCCAAATACACTTCACGTACCTCTTTGTTATTCTGTACTTCGTCCATCGTACCTTCAGCCAATACTGATCCTTGGTGCAGCACCGTAACCGTCCGCGCAATCGATCGAACAAATTCCATATCATGCTCAACCACAACGACGGTGTGATCACCTGCAAGCGAGGTAAGTAACTCCGCTGTTCGCTCGGTCTCCTGGGCGGTCATTCCGGCGACCGGTTCATCCACTAGTAACAGGCGTGGTTCAGATACCAACAACATCCCAATTTCCAACCACTGTTTTTGACCGTGGGATAAGGCTCCCGCGAGCATCATACGATGATCTTTTAAACCAATAATTTCAAGTACTTCATCAATACGTTGAATCTCGGGTGAGCTTAATCGTGCAAACAGAGTCGGGATGACGGCTTTATTAGTTTTAAGTGACAGCTCCAGATTGTCTAACACGGTATGTGCTTCAAACACGGTGGGTTTCTGAAATTTACGGCCAATACCTAACTGAGATATTTCCGCTTCATCTTTTTCCAGTAAATTGTGGGTTTGACCAAAATATACAGATCCTTCATCACATTGGGTTTTACCGGTAATCACGTCCATTAAGGTGGTTTTGCCCGCGCCGTTCGCACCAATTAAACAACGCAATTCACCATCGTTAATGTACAGGTTCATGTCGTTTAACGCTTTAAAGCCATCAAAGCTAACGGACAAACCTTCTATATAAAGAATAACTTGATGAGAAACATCAACTACCGGCTCATTTGCTTGTAGAAAAGGCCATACTTGATCTCGACGCATTAACTCGCGTGTCGCTTCTAACATTGTCATGATGCGCTCTCCAGAAGTACTCGCTGACTGGGTTTACGTTTACGCTCTTTAATTTGCTCCACCAAGCCCATAAGACCTTTTGGTAGATATAAGGTAACGAGCACAAATAGCGCGCCCAAGGCAAACAACCAGCCATCAGGCATAATGGCAGTAAATCGAGTCTTAGCGTAGTTGACCAACAGAGCACCAATCACCGCGCCAATCAGTGTTCCACGACCACCAACGGCCACCCAGATCACAATCTCAATAGAATTTATAGGAGAAAATTCGCCCGGATTAATAATACCGACCTGGGGCACATACAGGGCACCCGCGACTGCCGCAATTATGGCTGAATAAACAAATAACCAGACTTTATAGCGCTCAGTTCGATACCCGATAAAACGTGCGCGATCCTCTCCATCCCGAATCGCAACAATCACCTTACCGAAACGAGATTTGAAAATAGCTTGGCTCGCTAACAGAACCAATATGAGAATGACCGAGGTCGTCACAAACAAACCGATACGCGTACTATCTTCTTGCAAATTAAAGCCAAGAATATCCTTGAAGTCAGTGAGCCCATTATTGCCACCAAATCCCATTTCGTTTCGGAAGAAAGCGAGCAGTAAGGCGTAGGTTAGTGCCTGGGTCATGATCGATAGGTACACACCGGTCACCCGTGAGCGAAACGCTAACCAACCAAAAACGAAGGCAAGTAAACCTGGAATTAACGCCACCATAATCATGGCAAACCAAAACTGATCCATACCTTGCCAATACCACGGCAGCTCACTCCAGTTCAGGAACACCATAAAGTCTGGAAGTTCGGGGTTACCATATACCCCTCGATCACCGATCTGACGCATCAGATACATTCCCATGGCATACCCCCCCAAGGCAAAGAAGGCGCCGTGTCCGAGGCTTAATATGCCACAGTAGCCCCAGATCACATCTACCGCCAAGGCCAACATGGCATAACATAGATATTTGCCTAACAAGGTAATCGTATAGGTACTGACATAAAACACCGAATCGGCAGGCAATGCCAAATTACTGAACGAGGCCAGAAGTGTTATCGCCATCAGCAACACAACAAATGGAAATGTTCGGCTACCTGGCTTATCACCGCGATCAAAAAGTGAGATTAGCTTACTCAAACCTTGGCTCATTCTGCTGCCCTCCCTTTCTGAGGAAAGAGTCCTTTAGGACGCTTCTGAATAAATAGAATAATAAATACAAGCACTAAAATACTCGCCAAAACGGCACCGGTAATCGGCTCAATAAATTTATTGGCAATCCCGAGGCTAAAGCCCGCCACGAGTGTGCCCCATAAATTGCCAACACCACCGAATACCACCACCATAAAGGAGTCGATAATGTAAGCCTGCCCTAAGTTAGGCCCTACGTTCGTCAGTTGGCTTAACGCGACACCGGCCATACCGGCAATTCCTGAGCCCAAACCAAACGTCATAGCATCGACACGGTCAGTCCGAATACCCATCGCTTTTGCCATGCTTCGGTTTTGCGCAACCGCACGCACATTTAATCCCAGTGACGTTTTATTAAGTATCAGCAACAGCAAGCCAAAGACGAGCAAGGCAAAAGCCAGAATATAGAGGCGGTTCATTGTCAACGATAAAACCGGGTTGATATCCAGTGAACCACTCATCCAGCTGGGTGACTCTACCTGACGGTTAAGGGGAGAAAAGACCGTTCGCACCAGCTGCTGTAAAATCAAACTGATACCAAAGGTGGCTAACAACGTTTCAAGTGGTCGGCCATGGAGGTGGCGAATAACCCCTCGTTCAATTAAAACCCCCACACTACCAGAAACTAAAAACGCCATTGGAATAGCGACCCAAATGGAGTAGTCAATCGCGTTCGGCATCATCAATTGAACGACATACGTGGTATAGGCACCTAACATGATCATTTCACCATGTGCCATGTTAATCACACCCATAACGCCAAAGGTGATGGCCAGGCCAATGGCTGCCAGTAATAAAACGGAGCCTAAGCTCAGGCCAAAAAATAATTTGTCGATGAATTGATAGTTTTCGGTACGCTGCTCGATCCCTGCCAGGGCTTTGTGGGCTGCGGCCTTAACCTCTTTATTACTTTCATTTTTTACAACGGTTACTAATAGATTGCGGACGTCAACTTCTAATCGATCAGCCAGTTTTTGTACGGCTGCCAATTGCTCTTCAACATCGTTGCTATCGGTTAGGGTAAACATCGCGATAGCGACGTCCATCATATCCAATACTGCCTCGTCACTCTCCTTTTCTTTGAGCTCTTTAATGGTGTTAACCGTACTTTCATCCAGCTCAGACAAGAGTGATACAAGGGCCTGTTCACGCACATTAGGATCTTTGGCAGATAACTGTATTCGAGCGATGGCTTCTCGTAGAAAACTACGAATTTTATTGTTTACTCGAATTTTTTGGGTCGCTTTTTTGGGTAAGGGCTCAATCATTTCACCATTAGATAGCAAAGAGTACTGTTTTACGCCCTCTACCTCTTTAATCGAGATAAGCTGTCTGTTGCTCTTAATATAATAGAGTTGACCTTGCAACATACTTTTAAATAAGGGCAGCATCTCCCCTGCACCAAGACTTTCAAGATCCTGCAAAACGGGGATGGCTTTATTGAGCTTCACTTTTGTTAACTCAGTCAGTAAGCCTTGAACATTTTTGTCTGGTGAAGCATGGGCCATATTCAGCACCATACTCAGTAGACACGCGAGAATAATGGGAATGGCTCTCACTACGTTGCTCCAGTTGACGAATCGTTTGATTAGAAATACAGCCAGGAAGGGCTATGTTTGTACGCTAGAAAACTGACTCATCTAAATAATGAGTCAGTTTTTGAGAGGTC
>JBFKTM010000151.1:0-6946 GCA_041636295.1 Oleiphilaceae bacterium | reverse complement strand
TCCAGCCCTCCCCGACTGTCTTGGTGAGCAATCGCCTGAATATTAACAAACAAGGCGACTGCTGCCGGAGCCGGCGTTCTTTTCTCCACGCTAAACTGGTGCGGCGTCTTACCAGGCAGCAGTTCATAAAACTCCAGCGATAAGTCGAGTGCGACCTGATCAAGCGAATGGTGCATCTGTCGCCGTTCAAGAATCGAGGTCAGAAAGCGATAGAGCGGCAAAATCAGAGACTGGTTGCTATGAAAAGGGGTCGTGTAGGAAAACAACGATCCATACTCATCCACGATATAGAGATCAGCCTCGCTACCATGCGTATAAAAGAATACCTGAATCGTATCGGGTTTAGACTTTTCAAAAACCCGCCTCAGTAGCGGCTGCTCCCGCAGGGCATGAGCATCCAACACAACCGGAGTGTAGCTGGTTTGCGGCTGCTCGAGACTGACCAGTAGCTGATCCAATGAGTCATAGCCGGTAAACCGGGGCTGTTGATTAAAGAACTGAATTACAAAGAGGCGGCAATCCATCTCAATCACATAACGCACCGGGCGCAGCCCTTGATCACCAAAAAAGGCCTTCACCACGTCCGCAAATAAGGTTTCGACCCGGCGCGCAATTGCCATTGCCCGGTTGGGACAAAAACAACGTACATCCAGTTTCGGCAACGGTCTGTCGCCCACCTCAACCAGACTGGCCAGATAGTTTTTTAAACACTGGATCAGTGTATCTCCCAACTCATAGCGATAAACCGACAACTCATGCCAGCTGTTAATGCTTATTTGATCCAGCGTAGCGACCAGATTATCCCGCAGTGAGCTGTATCCCAGCGAGTCATTGCGATCACTCAGTTTATGCATTCCACGCGCACTGAGAGCCGCCATAGGGTCTACTCCGACATTAACAAACAGCATGGTATGCAGCGGGTAACTTTGGTGGCGAAACCGTTCATGGGGTACTGTCGGCAAGGGGTACTGGGCAACCTGATCAAAAGTCGAAATAATGTTTTGCAGCTCAAACATGGTCATGGCACTGTTTCCCGACACCAGACTGAGCCGGGTGTTACGGTTAGCTATACCGTTAAAGTAGCACCACGCGATCAGCTCGATAATACTGGTGGAACGTTTCAGTACCGGGTGGTAGGCTGCATCTGCTGAAGACTCCAGGTCACGGTAGAGCATCCAGCTGTTGGCTTCGGTAGAGAGCGATTGACTGCTCTGGTGATGAAACGCCAGATTCTCCTCCAGCAGGGAGGGCGCGATACCAGGATTAATCAGTTCGACCTTACCGGCCTTACGTTGAAAAGCGGCATATAGCTTACGCCCTAGAGTGGTCATATCCTCGGCTTTAATATGCGCTTTGAGCTGGTAGGTTCTGGCATATTGCGATAGAAACCGGTAACTATGGGTCAGCTCACTGACCACAGCTTTACGCTCTTTCGCCACCTGGGGCACCCGCCAGAGATGGCGATTATCCAATAGTTTCAATAACGCGTCTGACCACCCCCAGCCGTCGACTAGCTGAGCCATCACTTTGCGCTGCCACGAGACTCCACGCGAAGCGGGTTTACCCGTTAGTTTTTTGCCGACCTTCAAGTAGAAGCTGCGGCGAACCAGTTCCAATCGGTCGAGTTCACCACGCTCACTTAGGTAGTTTTCCAGCCGACGATAGATCATGACATAAGGATCGAGATCATCCGCATCCAACCTGTCATTATAAATAGCCTGTTTATATTCGAGGCTAAGATTGGGTTTGTCTGGCAATTCCTGTGCATAGACTTCGGTTAACAACAACTTGAGCACCGATTTGTAGGGGGCATCAATACCTTTGTAGAGCTGCCACATCCCAGCCCCCACAAACTCCTCTTTTGGAATATGTGCGATGCCGCCAAAATCAATAACTTCCGTTTCCCGAATAAACCGTTTTTCAGTTAGCAGCGTAGCGAACGTTTCATACTCTTGTTCATCGCAGACCGGTATCAACCACCACAGCGGATAACAACCCGCCAGCAAAACACTGGTTCGGTAAAATTCATCCAGCAGCAAAAAGTGCTGAGCAGAACCACTACTCTCTTTATCAACGCTACTTTGCTGTTGATGCCGAAAGTGATCGGCATCCATCAGAAAAAAGTGAATCTCAAGCCCTACGCTATCCGCCCACTCGGTGACTAACTCAGCTTTGCGCAACAAAGCGGCCCGCTGCTCCACGGTTAGTCCTGAGCGGTGACAGAGCCAGATATCAATATCACTGCTTTCCGACTGAGCAATGGTGCCGATGCTGCCCATCATAAACAGCGATAATATATCGGGCTGAAGTCGCTTTTCCTCTTTATAGCGAAAGGTCCGACTAAAGCGTTGCGCCGTCTGCTGCACAGCCTTATCGGGCATATAATTGGCTACGCCACGCGGCGTTTGGTGGGAAACATAGCCCGGTAGCAGAGGATGGTTGACCTGAAAAAAAAGCGGTAGCAGATCAAGTGTCGTTTGATGCCGGGTCGGTAATGCCTGCTGCGTACGTTCCAGTCGTCGCTGGTTTACCAACAAAAAACGATCACGAATTAACTTAAGTTGTTTGCGATCTACGCCTTCCCTGTAGTCCGGTGAAATGACCTTTTTTAAACCCATCGACTTACGTATTCCACTTCAATATTTTTTTACGGCCTATCGATATTTCGCCCCTAAAAAACCATTATGACCTGTCGCTCATTAATGATCTTCATCACAATCTCTGGTATAAATAGCACCCAATAACAATAAGCGCGAACTAATTCACGGACTCTATTGAATAATCGTACCTCATAAATTGTGCCACGAGCATACCTTGAGGGAGTACAGTCCGCGTTATTAGAGTCAACTGAGAAGCTGCTCACAAAACAGTCAAATAATCTCAGATAATCATGACGGCCATACAAACAACGTCTTTAATCTAGGGTGGGGTATGCTTTTGGCGCGCAGGGTCGCTGCCACGTCCACAGTCGTTCATAACAATAACCGTCACAATTACCAACAACGGTACACTACCAAATGGGTACAGTACTGAGTGGGTATAACACTGAAGTTGCCACTACCACGTAATAATGCGTGATGGCAGTATCGGTTGATGTAACACAGAGTACAGCGGCTAGTGCTCAGTGAACTCGGTTATGGAAATGGACCATAAACTTGGCGGGCAATGGGATAGGCGAGTAAGCATGAAGACTATGAAAAAATACGAAATCAATCGCATACGCACTGACGCCGAAACCAATGACAGTGCAAGCGGACAGTCCGCTACAGTTATCGTCAACAGTAACGACCACATCGTACAACTCTGCCCTCGTGCCGAACGCTGGTTCGGTTATAAAAGCCAGGACGTTACCGGTCGACACTTTAAAACACTGGCCGCCTCTACCTTTGATTACCCCAAGACAATACAGCAACACGAAATGATACAGAGCGGTCGAACGCTGACGGTTACCTTTCGCCATAAAACCGGGTATTTTTTTCCTGGCACGATCGATATAAAAGAAGCTACAGAAGATAGCAAAGAAGTATTCCAGCAACCGATCACCCCCTGGTCTCATGCCGAACCCGCTCCCAATAGCCTGCTATTTGGTGATGCTACGTTAACCAATCAATTTGAGCTGGCGGGTAAAATGGGGGGCTGGCAACTCGATATTATCTCTAACCGCATCAGTTGGACCGATGGCGTCTATACCCTCTTTGCCATTGATAAAGACGAAGAGATCACCCCGGAACACATTCTTTACTATTTCCACGACGCTCAACAACGTATCAGGGTCGCCTTTCGACGTTGCCTGGTGTCTGGAGAACCGTTTACTATTGAAGCCTCAATGTTAAACGCCGAACAGAAACCTGTCTGGGTCAGAATTTCTGGCAAAGCCCACCGGCAGGATAACCAAGTCACCCGACTTTCCGGGACGATTCAGGATATCACTGAGTTACATGATGCCAGAGTCGAACAGAGCCAACTGGGTGATTATCTGACAGGTGTACTGGAGGGTACCGAAGATCTGGTACTGGCACTGGATAATGATCTTAACGTGATCATTTTCAACACAGCTTACTCCCGGCAGTTTGAAAACCTATTTGGCTTCCCTGTTCATATCGGCGACTCGCTTCCCGAGATACTTAAAGCCCACCCCAATGAACGTCGCATCTACCAAAGACTCTGGGAGCGTGCCCTGGATCGGGATAATTTCTGCGTAGAAATGCCTTTGGCCCAACGCGAAGATGATATCCCCATTTATGAAATTCGTTTCAGTCGCATTAGTAACAGTAAAGGTGAGCGATTAGGCGCAGCCCATATTGCTCGGAATATTACCTCCCGCGTCAAGGTTCAGGAAAAGCTAAACTACCTTGCCAAACATGATCCGTTAACCGGCATTTTTAATCGGCGAGAATTTCACAGTCGGCTGCAGCGGTGCTTCAACAATGCTCAACGGAGGGAGTCCGTTCACGCCCTGCTCTATATGGATCTGGACCAGTTCAAAGAGGTGAATGACCGTTGTGGACACAGCGCCGGCGATGAACTGTTGCGTCAGGTCAGCAAACTGATTAACGAAAAAATACGGCAGCGAGACGCCTTTGCCCGTATCGGTGGCGACGAATTTGCCGCCATTCTGGAAAATTGCTCATCTGCTGAGGCCCATCGTGTTGCAGAAAATATCCGCGATGCGATTGCAAGCTTTGCCTTTGAATATGAAGGCCAAAACTTTACCATTGGCGTAAGTATTGGCCTGGTTCCCATTACATGCGACAGTGAAAGTGCCGAACAACTGATCAAGATTGCGGATAGCACCTGTTACGCGGCTAAGGCGGCCGGTCGCAATCGTGTTCACAGCTATAACGCTCGCCGCGAGCAGCGTCGCAACGATCTAAAACAGTCAAAAGTTCAGATTCAACTGATTCAGAAAGCCATTCGTGGCGGCGACAGCCTGCTGCTGAGTTACCAACAGATTCGCCCGGTTAACAGTGCCGTCTGGGGTGACTACTTTGAAGTATTGGCGCGCATCCAGAAGGGTACTGGAGATGTCATTCTGCCGCCCCAGTTCATCCCTATCGCACAGCGTTTTGACATCATCAGGGAGTTTGATCAAGCGGTCATTTTCAAAGTGATGCAATGGCTCGCTCAACACGATGAGCTGGAGCACCGTCGCAAACTCTGCTCTATCAATCTTTCGGTTGATAGTATGCTGGACGAGAAACTACCCAAGTTTATCAGCCGACAGCTAAAGCAGTTTGGCGTAAGAGCCGAGACCGTCTGCTTTGAAATAGACGAAGGCTATGTGGTGGAACACCTGGCCGCAGCCCGGACATTTGCCGAGAGCATGGCTAAACTGGGGTGCCAAACCGCCATTGATAAAGTCGGACAAACGGATAAAGGCTATCAATACCTGGCCAAGATCCCGGTCAACTACATCAAGATTGACGGTCCACTGATCAAATCAATGCACGATGATCCGGTTAAACAGGTAATTGTTGAGAGCATTCAGAAAATTGCCAACCTCACCGGCAAACAAACCATCGCAGGCAATGTTGAAGACCAGAAGGCACTGGGCAATATCCGCCGCCTCGGTATTCATTTTGGTCAGGGATTTGGTATAGCAGAACCTAAGCCGATGGATGAGATGGTGGCTTAGACAGGTTAAAGGTTAAAGGTTAAAGGTTAAAGGCTCTAGAACCTAGAAACCTTTTACCTAAAACCTAGAACCTAGAACCTATCTTTTCTCCAGCATCTCTTTAGCAGCGATCACCGCTTTTTTCACCTGTGCCGGTGCAGTGCCACCTATGTGGTCCCTGGCATTAACTGAACCTTCCAGCGTCAAGACATTGAAAACATCGTCGGTAATTACTGTAGAGAATTGGGCCAGCTCTTCCAACGTCATTTCGGAAAGATCTTGCTTTGTCTGCACACCGTAAGCGACCGCTTTGCCAACAATCTCATGGGCATCACGGAAGGGAACCCCTTTCACAACGAGATAATCAGCCAGATCGGTCGCCGTAGAGAAGCCCCTTCGTGCCGCTTCACGCATATTGTCTGCCTTAACTTCAATGGCTGGTACCATATCGCCATAGGCTTTCAGACAGCCTTTCAAGGTGTCGATCACATCGAACAGCGGCTCTTTGTCTTCCTGGTTATCTTTGTTATAGGCCAATGGCTGTGATTTCATTAAGGTTAACAGTGAAATCAGGTGCCCGGTAACACGACCAGTCTTACCACGTACCAGCTCAGGTACATCTGGATTTTTCTTCTGTGGCATAATGGACGAGCCAGTACAGAAGCGATCAGGTAGGTCGATAAAATCAAATTGCGCAGAGGCCCACAGAATCAACTCTTCCGAACAGCGAGAGAGGTGCGTCATCAACAAGCTGGCAAAGGCACAAAACTCAATGGCAAAGTCACGGTCACTTACTGAGTCGAGGGAGTTTAGGGTTGGACGCTCAAAACCGAGTAGCTCTGCCGTTAAATGACGATCGATCGGGTAGGTGGTTCCTGCCAGTGCCGCCGCCCCCAAAGGCATGATATTGACTCGTTTGCGGCAATCCATCAAACGCTCATAGTCACGGCTCAACATTTCGAACCAGGCCATGATATGGTGACCAAAGGTAACCGGCTGCGCCGTCTGCAAGTGAGTAAAACCCGGCATGATGGTCGATGCCTCACGCTCGGCCAGGGCAGCCATACCTTGCTGAAGACGGGTAATCTCCGCAGCAATAATGTCAATTTCATCGCGCAGGTAGAGACGAATATCGGTTGCAACCTGATCATTACGGGAGCGCCCGGTATGCAGTTTTTTACCGGTAATACCAATTTTGTCAGTCAGACGTGCTTCGATATTCATATGCACATCTTCTAGCGTAATAGACCAGTCAAAGCGACCTTGCTCGATATCATCCTGAACGTCTTTAAGGCCTTGCAGAATAGTATCACGCTCTTGTTCGGTTAAAAC
>JBFKTM010000150.1:0-6948 GCA_041636295.1 Oleiphilaceae bacterium | reverse complement strand
GACGTTTTGCTCTAATTTCCGTGCCAATTTTTCCAGTTGGTTACTGGCGGTGGTAATTTTTGCTGCTTCACGCTCAGCATCAAGTGCGGAATGTGTAATATCACTAAAGTTTTTGTTAATCTCGTTTGCCACTATCGCTTGTTCTTCGGCAGCGGTAGCGATTTGCGTATTCATATCGGTTATCCGTAATACAGAACGGTTAATCGCCGTTAAAGACTCGCCGGCAGAACGCGCTTGCTGCACACTGACCTCGGTTTGGGCTTTACCTTCATGCATTACGTCTACGGCTTTCAGGGTATTGCTTTGCATTTTCTCAATAACCGCTTGAATTTGGCGGGTAGAGTCTTGCGTTCGTTTGGCTAAATTGCGTACTTCTTCGGCCACCACAGCAAAACCACGGCCTTGCTCACCGGCGCGGGCGGCTTCAATTGCTGCGTTAAGCGCCAGTAAATTGGTTTGCTCAGCAATGCCTTGAATTACGTCTATCATTGAGGTGATGTTGCCAACATCGTTTTCCAGATCGTTAATTACCTTCGCCCCGTTTTCAATCTCACTGGCTAACTGCCCAATGGCCTTGATCGTTACGGCGACAACGGATTTTGCGGTTAGTGCTTCACCATCTGCATGCTGAGCGGCTTCGGCAGCTTCTGCGGCATTTTTTGAAACATCATGTGCGGTAGCGCTCATCTCATTAATGGCGGTCGCCACCTGGTCGGTTTCAGAGCTTTGGGTCTGAACGCCCTGGCTGGTTTTCTGGGCGACTTCAACCAGTTCTTGAATCAGTTCTGACATGTTGGTCATGGAGCCGACCACCTTCTGAACCAATACTTGAATTTTGTCGACAAAATTGTTGAAGTTCTCGGCGACAGTGCCGATTTCATCTTGTCTTCTCGCTTTCAAGCGGCGTGTCAGGTCGCCTTCACCTTGGGATATATCGTTGAGTGCTTCACCCACCTCTGCGAGCGGTCTGATGACAATCTGTCTGAGTAAAATAGTGATGGTCGCAACCAGCAATACAACCATAATGATTACCTGGAACACGGTACGCATAAATGCTTTGTTCAACAGGTCATCAATGGCACTTTCATCAACCAGTATAATGACGCGGCCAACGCTATTGAGTACGCCGGAGTCATCAAACTTCAAAGGGCTCTCTTTCATCGTGCCGAGGTCATCGGGCAAGTCCGACTTGACCACTTCGCCGTTTTCGTCTGAGATACGGCCGAGTACCAATTTTTTATTATCAAAAACGAAAACGCCTTTTATTTCACTGGCGCTCACTTCAGATTCAACGATACTGACCATCTGGTCGGTCTCGAAGTTCCATAACGTAGCGGGTAGGCTTTGAGTCAGGCGGCCCATGACGGCTTCGGTCTGTTTGTCTAACGTTGCACGAAGGGCTGTGCGAGTAACGGACTGGTTGTAAGCGCCAAATACGACCAACAGTACAATGACCAATAAGCTGGTCAATAGGTTAAATCTTAAGCTTAGAGAGTTTTTCACAGACGAACCTCTATCTGTTTTTTATTCATTATTCTTTATCCTTGCCTGGGTGAAATGACGGAATTCACCAATTACTTCCAATCCTTTAGTCCATATTTATCAAGTATCTGCTGCAATTCTCCTGATTTGCGAAGTCTGCTAGTACCTTCATCGACCAATTTGATCAAATCTTTACTAGAACTTTTTGCTGGCGAGCAAGCAATGTAGATAGCTGATGGCTCGCCAAGGTTTCCAGCGGTAACAATTTCTCCTAAAAGCCCCATCTCAGTTAATTTTGCCTGCATAACAAGAGGGGACTCCACAGTGGCTGTAAGCCGACCTGCAAGTATTTTTTTTATATTTTGTTCTAGTGCATTGTCTCCATTGATGAATTGAAAATTCCCTGTGTTGTTTTCTTTAATAAAATTGTCAAATGCTTCGTCATAGGCATAGCCACCAATCAGGCCAAGCTTAAGATTGCGTAATGATTCCAGCCCGGTGTATTGCCAATCATCTCCTTTTTTGACATAGAATAAGCCCTCGTCCATGCCCCAATTTTCCGTTGGATATAAGAAATCGGGTGCATCTTCTGCGTAGGCCCCAACCACGCAATCAAATTGACCTTCGCGAACAGAAATGATTGCTCGTTCCCAAGGCATTGTTCGGTAATCAACCGTATGGCCGGCGTCTGCAAAAATCTGAGTGGCGATTTCTATCATATAACCGGGTTTAGCTGAGTTAGGGTCTCCGTTCATTGGAAACCAGCTATCAGCTCTAATGGATATCGTGTCTGCAGACGAGATCGTTGGAAACGTTAAAATGACTGAGGCAACCACTAAACCCAATTGTTTGATGTTCATGCGTCTGCTCCCGCCACCAAGTAATGTTACAGATACGCCGCTCACATACGAAAAGCTATCAAACCAAATTGTTTTTATTAGATTTAATATAGCTAAAAGTTGGATTCTTGCAATTTTCACCGGGTAAATTTGTGTTGACGGCTAACCGGGCAAAATTGGATAAAGAGGTAGCGCAACAGGAAAATTCTACAACCCTCTGCTAACGTTATGAGTATCCAATAATAACGATGAATGAGCGTAATGGCTTCTATACCACGATTATTACGTTTGGGAGAGAGAGTAATGCAAATAAAGAAAATCTTACTAATCGTTCTACTGGCAGCCTGTTCCAGTGTGATGGCGGCGGAAAAAGTTAAACTGACGTCATTGGATTGGCCCCCTTATACCAGTGAAGCCCTGAAAGAAAAAGGGGCTAGTGCGGCGGTTGCCAAAGCCGCTTTTGCAGCGGTGGGTTACGACCTCACGATCGAATTTTATCCTTGGAAGCGAGCCGTTTATTTAGCCAAAGAAGATGCAGGTTATGACGGTTATTTTCCTGAATACTATGCAGAAGAGTTGAAGCAGGATTTCATTCTCTCTGAGCCAATGGGATCTGGGCCTCTGGGCTTTGCAGAGCTTAAATCAAATCCGATTTCCTGGAACACCATCGACGATCTTAAAAAATACCGTGTAGGCGTCGTCAGCGGTTACGTAAATACTACCGAATTTGACGATAAGGTGGCCAGAGGTCAGCTGAAAGTGAGTGCCGCCAGTGATGATGTTAAAAACCTGCTTAAACTGGCATCCGGTCGTTCAGATCTGGCGGTTGTTGATAAAAATGTGATGAATTTTCTGCTCGCTTCAGATGCCTCGTTAAAGGCCTCTGCAGCGACACTCCAGTTTAACAGCCACTTACTTGAAGATAAGCAGCTTTATATCTGCTTTAAAAAGGGGCCTCGTGGCGAAAAACTCGCCAAGGCTTTTAATGAAGGACTCGGCAAAATAGATGTTATGGCCATTATGAAGAGCCACCTTGGTAACTAGCAGGTAATGCCGTAATGCCGTAAGCCGCTGGTAATTTCGTGCCTACCAGCGGCTTACCGTAACATCTATCGTCAATCCTACTTTATTAATGTGAATTACTCCCCCCTCGTTATTGCCTTTTCAGTGCAATTCGATAAGCTAGGGCCCCGAATTTAAAACTGAATAACACCATAACTACGGCGCGGCCAATCTCAGATCCGCTGGCGTATGTTTGCAACAGGTTCCTCTTCGACGCATATGACAAACAAAAACTACAACGCAGACTCTATTGAAGTACTAAGTGGCCTTGATCCGGTACGAAAACGCCCCGGAATGTACACCGATACCACGCGCCCCAACCATCTTGCTCAGGAAGTGATCGATAACAGTGTCGATGAAGCATTGGCGGGCCATGCCACCAAAATTGATGTTGTGCTGTATGAAGATGGCTCGCTATCCGCATCGGATGATGGCCGCGGTATGCCAGTTGATGTGCACTCCGAAGAGGGCGTTCCAGGGGTTGAACTCATTCTTACCCGGCTGCATGCCGGTGGTAAGTTCTCCAATGAGAACTACAACTTCTCTGGTGGTTTGCACGGTGTGGGTGTTTCTGTGGTCAATGCGCTATCCAGCAAGCTGGAAGTTTTGATCAAGCGTGACGGTAACCTCCACAGAATTACTTTCGCCGACGGTGAAAAAACGTCAGACCTTGAAGTGATTGACACGGTCGGCAAACGTAATACCGGAACCACCGTCACATTCCATCCTGATCCCAAATATTTTGATTCCGCTAAATTTTCATTGAGCCGCCTGCGCCATGTGTTACGCGCCAAAGCGGTTTTGTGCCCGGGCTTGAATGTGACCTTTTTAAACAAGGCAACGGGTGAAAAAGATGAATGGTATTATGAGGATGGATTAAAAGACTACCTCAAAGCGGCCACCAACGAATATGAAACCTGCCCGGCGGAGCCCTTCACCGGGTCAATGGCCGGTAATACCGAAGCGGTGGACTGGGCGGTGCAGTGGTTGCCGGAAGGTGGCGAACAGATACAGGAGAGTTACGTAAACCTGATCCCCACCGCACAAGGGGGAACCCATGTTAACGGACTTCGCACGGGGTTATTGGAAGCGATGCGGGAGTTCTGTGAATTCCGAAACCTGCTGCCTCGCGGTATTAAACTGGGGCCAGAAGATATCTGGGATAAATGCTGTTTTGTACTCTCCGCCAAACTGCAAGACCCGCAATTTTCAGGGCAGACCAAAGAACGTCTGTCGTCTCGCGAAGCTGCGGCGTTTATCTCAGGTGTTGCCAAAGACACCTTTAGCCTATGGCTGAACCAGCACACCGACGAAGCGGAACGACTGGCGGAAGTGTGCATCTCTAATGCTCAACGACGACTAAGAGCCAGTAAAAAAGTCGCCCGCAAGAAGATCACCAGTGGCCCGGCACTGCCCGGTAAGTTGGCTGACTGTTCAGGGGCCGATGCTATGCGTTCAGAACTATTTCTGGTGGAGGGTGATTCGGCGGGAGGCTCCGCCAAGCAAGCACGCGATCGACAGGATCAGGCGATTATGCCACTGCGCGGAAAGATCCTGAATACCTGGGAGGTGGACTCCGACCAGATTCTGGCGTCACAAGAGGTTCATGACATTTCGGTGGCGATAGGGGTAGACCCAAACGCGACGAACCTCGAAGGGCTGCGGTACGGCAAAATCTGCATCCTTGCCGATGCCGACTCTGACGGACTTCATATAGCCACACTGTTGTGTGCGCTCTTCTTAAAACACTTCCGGCCTTTAGTCGAAGCCGGCCACATTTATGTGGCCATGCCGCCGTTATATCGAATTGATATCGGCAAAGAGGTGTTCTACGCATTAGACGAAGGTGAGCGCCAAGGCATTCTCGACCGCATTGCCGCCGAGAAGAAAAAGGGCAAGATTCAGGTCACCCGATTTAAAGGGCTGGGTGAGATGAACCCCCTACAATTGCGAGAAACCACCATGGCACGCGATACCCGCCGACTGGTTCAACTCAGTGTTGAAGATGAAGACGGCACTGACGAGATCATGGATATGTTGCTCGGTAAGAAGCGAGCAGGGGATCGCAAGAGCTGGTTGGAAGAGAAAGGGGATATGGCTGAGGTTTAGTACATATTTCTCGTCTTCCTAAAAATGGTCGACGAAACCGAGCAGGACGAGTTAATGCCCGAAGGCTGTTGCTGGAAAGACCTGGAAGCCCTCAACTCGGCAACACAGCTGGAAGCCTACAAAAAATACTGGTTTAGTAGAACTTGAGGTTTCGGATCAGGTTTCATTGTCTGAGCCGTTCTTTTTATGTCGCAGAACAACGAACAGATCGAACGTCGTCCTCGCCTCTGTTTTCGAAATATATCGGCCAATAATCATGCAAATAAAAGGGGGTGTACTAGACTAAACCGATATCGACAGAGCAATGTCTATCCGTACTAAAGATAACGGAGGTGATGATGTTAGAGCTAGTGATGTTCTTGGTTGTTGCCATCGCTGTTGCCTTCAATGGTATCGGGTCGGTCGGTTGGAGCGTATTTCTTGGTTTGAGCCTGGTGTACTACAGCGTATTCACCAGCCCTGCAATAATCAGCCTCGTGTTACTCTGGGTTCTCTTTATTGGCCTTGTGCTATTTCTTAACTCCAAAGCATTACGACGTCACTATATTAGCGCTCATATCGCCAAATGGGCTCGCAATGTGTTACCGGAAATTTCCGACACAGAGAGGGAGGCGCTTGAGGCGGGGACGGTGAGTTGGGATGGAGAACTCTTTTCAGGTAATCCTGACTGGCGAAAACTCCATGATCTCGGTAAGCCGACACTCACTGAGGAAGAGCAGGCCTTCATTGATGGCCCGGTGGAAACGCTCTGTGAAATGCTGGATGACTGGGAGATCACTTACCTGCGTTATGACCTGAATCCGGAAACCTGGCAGTTTCTTAAGGATCACGGGTTTTTCGGCATGATAATTCCCAAACAATACGGCGGTCTGGAAATGTCAGCCCTTGCTCACTCAACGGCTGTTATGAAAATTGCTACTCGCAGTATATCGGCGGCGGTCACGGTAATGGTGCCAAACTCTTTGGGGCCTGCGGAGCTGCTTTTGATGTACGGAACTCAATCACAACGCGATTACTATCTTCCCAGACTGGCAACAGGGGAGGAGATTCCCTGCTTTGCACTCACAGGCCCCAAAGCGGGTTCCGATGCCGGTGCCATGCCGGACAAAGGTATCGTCTGTAAGGGCGAGTGGGAGGGTAAGCAGGTTATCGGGCTGAAGCTTTCCTGGAACAAACGCTATATTACTCTGGCTCCTGTTGCTACGGTTTTGGGGCTTGCCTTCAAGGCCTACGATCCAGAACATTTACTGGGGGAGCACGAGTCTTTGGGAGTGACCTGTGCGCTCGTTCCCACGTCTACGCCGGGCGTCAACATTGGTGACCGTCACTTGCCTCTCAATATGGTCTTTATGAATGGCCCCACCTGGGGAGACGACGTTTTTATCCCTATGGATTATCTTATTGGTGGCGAAGAGAGCATTGGTAAAGGCTGGTCTATGCTGATGAACTGCCTGTC
>JBFKTM010000149.1:0-6948 GCA_041636295.1 Oleiphilaceae bacterium | reverse complement strand
TCGATAGGTAGACGTTGAATCTTTGAGCGATAGCTGTAACGGCTAACTCGAGCGGTCCCGGGATCAATGACATAACGAATACCAGGCACTGTTATAGAGGTTTCTGCCACATTAGTAGACAGCACAATACGTCTACCTCGATGAGATTTAAACACTCGTTGCTGATCTGCTGCCCCCAGTCGGGCATATAAAGGAAGAATTTCAGTGTCGCGAAATTCATAGTCGCGAAGATGTTTGGCTAGATCTCGAATCTCCCGCTCTCCAGGTAAAAAAACAAGAATATCGCCAAACGCTTTCTTTTGCTGCCGCTCTTCTTCGACAATTTCCAATATGGTTTGCGCTACTGCATCATTTACCGTGCGTTCATCATCACCTTCAACACTTTCAAAAAGCGGGCGGTAACGTTGCTCTACTGGGTATGTCCGACCACTAACCTCAATTACGGGCGCATCATCGAAGTGTTTCGAAAACCGATCAACATCGATTGTTGCGGAGGTGATGATAACTTTCAGGTCCCGCCGTTTCGGTAACAGCGTTTTTAGGTAACCCAACAAAAAATCAATATTGAGGCTTCTCTCATGAGCTTCATCAATAATGATTGTGTCATAAGCATTGAGAAAACGGTCTCGCTGAATCTCTGCCAGCAAAATCCCATCGGTCATGAGTTTTACAAGTGTATTTTCTGAGACCGCATCATTAAACCGCACCTGATAACCGATAACTCCCCCCAGCTCACAACCAACCTCCTCAGCGATACGCATAGAAACAGACCTGGCAGCCAATCTTCGTGGTTGAGTATGGCCAATCATACCTTTCACGCCACGCCCCAACTGCATACATATCTTAGGAATCTGAGTTGTTTTTCCAGAGCCGGTCTCACCGGCAATAACGACAACCTGATGCTGTTCAATGGCCTTGGCTATCTCTTCACTTTTTTGACTAACGGGGAGTTCAGGTGGGAACTTAATCGCAGGAAGCGCGTGAACACGGTTTTCAACACGCGCTACTGAGCGCGATACAGTGAGCTGTAACTCATCCAAAATGCGCTCAAGCTTATCTTCATTCTTTATCTGGTGAAGCTTATTTAAACGACGACGTACAGATATTTGATCAGCTATAAGGCAATCATTTGTTTGTTTCTTTATGTTGGCAATTTTATCTGTAGTCATACAATTCGAATCTATCTATTTAATACAATATCAGGCGATATCACATTGGTATTAAGCAAAAAACCCTGCTGTTACCAGCAGGGTTTTATTCTAACAAGAACGCTTTTTTAAGTGCAGACGAAGTTAGCCTTCTTGTTTCTTGAGTTCTTCATCTCTTAGTTCTCGACGAAGAATCTTACCAACATTTGTTTTTGGTAATTCGTCTCTAAATTCAAAGATTTTTGGCACTTTATAAGCCGTCAATCGTTCCCGACAGAACTCTTTTATCTCACTTTCTTTAAGGTTTGGGTTCGAGGTCACCGCGAATATCTTAACAGCTTCACCACTCTTCAAATCTGGAATACCGACCGCTGCACATTCAACGATATCAGGATGACCAACCACAACGTCTTCAACTTCATTAGGATAAACGTTAAAGCCGGACACCAAAATCATATCTTTCTTGCGATCAACAATTTTAATGTAACCATCATCTTGAATAAGACCAATATCGCCAGTCATTATCCAACCATCTTCGGTAATGGTTTTTGCTGTTTCGTCAGGCCGCTGCCAATACCCTTTCATTACCTGTGGACCTTTGGCACACAACTCACCCACCTCTCCGATAGGCAAGTCATTACCTTCATCATCTATCGTTTTGACAAGCGTCGACGGAACTGGCATACCAATTGTCCCGATTTGAATATTATTCAACGGATTAATCGTTACCACCGGAGACGTCTCAGTCATACCGTAGCCTTCGGCCACATCACAACCGGTTACCGTCTTCCACATCTTGGCAGCATCATTAGTTAAGGCCATTCCACCCGAGGCTGTAACTTTTAGCGAGCTAAAATCCAGATCCTGAAACGCCTCATTATTGCAGAGCGCGACAAATAAGGTATTCAGCCCCATAAAGACGCTAAATTTCCATTTTTTAAGCTCTTTAACAAATCCGGGAATGTCACGAGGGTTAGGAATTAAAACACTGTGATTTCCGGTAATCACCATAATCCCGCAGTTCAGTGTGAACGAGTAGATATGGTAAAGCGGCAACGGCGCAATAACCGTTTCTTGCCCATCGCCCAGCTTAGCCGTTAATAAAGGCTTTAACTGCAACATATTGGAAACAAGGTTGTGATGGGTCAGCATTGCTCCTTTTGCAACACCAGTGGTGCCCCCGGTGTATTGTAAAACGGCAATATCCTCTCGATTAACATCAACAGGCTTAAAAGTGTACTTAGCGCCAGTTGACAACGCCTTAGTAAAAGGTACTGACCCCGGTATATTAAATGGCGGTACCATTTTCTTCACATACTTTACAGCCGCATTCATGACGGTACGCTTCAAAGGCGAATGCATATCGGCAATTTCAGTGACGATAACGTGCTCAATACCTGTATGTGGAATAACTTCCTGTGCCAAGCTGGCCATATTTGCCAAAACGATAAGTGCTTTAGCACCAGAGTCATTAAACTGGTGTTCCATCTCCCTTGTCGTGTAAAGGGGGTTGGTATTCACAACGACCAATCCAGCGCGCATGGCTCCAAATACAACAATAGGGTATTGGGTTAGGTTTGGCAGTTGAATTGCAATGCGGTCGCCAGGCTTCAAATTGGTTTTATTTTGCAAGTATGCCGCAAAGTCTTTTGTTAACTTATCCAGTTCACCGTATGTCAGCGTCACGCCAATTGCTGAAAAAGCCGGTTTATCAGAAAACTTCTTGCAGGATTTCTCAAAAACATCTACAACACTGCTGTATTGACTAGGGTCGATTTCTGCTGGTACCCCAGGAGGATATTTGTCCTTAAAAAAATTCTCCAATTCCATCACGCCATCTCCTATCCAAACTTTCTTAGTGATTATTCTGGTATTCTGACACGAGCACCATATGATTCAGAATGTTATATTGCTATATAACATAGTGCCAGAACGAAAAACGGCATAAGAATACCAGCTTTAGACTTTGGTATATAGATAAATTTAAATTGGGTATAAAGCGCATAAGTTCAATCTTATTCTCATATCACATCTTGCACTTTTGTTCACATTTGAACATCTTAATTCTGTCTTGAGCATCAAATATTCGATACAATTCGGGTGCCCTTTAAGGTAATACTCTATTGTTTGTTTAAGACGACTATCCACACTCTCTCACCATAGAGAATATGGCTATAAACGTCCAACCATTGCAAAAATCACATATGGTGAAACTTATGAAGCAGGAAGAAATAACCCTTTCGGCACAAGACGGACACAATATCTTCATTAGACACTGGACGCCGTCCCGTAAAAAAGCCAAAGGTGTTGTTCATATATCACATGGAATGGCAGAGCATTCAGCAAGATACGAAGCGACCGCAAAGAGATTATGTAATGCGGGCTTCATTGTATTTGCTCACGATCACCGTGGGCATGGCAACTCAATGAATGGATCCGTTCCTGGCCACTATAGTGACAAAGATGGTTGGAGTTCAGTTACCAGCGATTTGAATCTGGTACAAAAACATATTTTACAAAATTACCCTGAGCTGCCTCTTTTCCTTCTTGGCCACAGCATGGGTTCTTTTATTTCAATGGGCTACTTAATTGACTTCCATCCAAAACTGGCAGGCGTCATTCTATCCGGTTCCAACTATGACAACCCCTTAAAGTACAGAGCGCTCAAGCCTATCATTAAAGCGGAAAAAGTAAGAATTGGCGCTCAAGGGAGGAGTCCTATTATTGAGTTTTTAACCTTTGGTAGCTTTAACAAAGGATTTGAAAATCCCAACTCAAGCTTTGACTGGTTGTCACGTGATGAGAATGAAGTCAACAAATATGTTAGCGATGAGCAATGCGGCTTTTTCTGTACCAATCAGTTGTGGGATGACCTTACCGACGGACTTATCTCCATTTCGTCAGTATCAAGACTAAAAAACATCCCTCCACACTTACCGATTTATCTCTTTGCAGGAGAAAAAGACCCTGTTGGCGAATACGGAAAAGGGGTAAAGCGGCTCGCGACTAAGTTAATAGACAGCGGGCACACTGATGTCACCTGCAAGCTGTACCCAGATGCCCGCCATGAAATGCTTAACGAAATTAACAGCGAAGAAGTTGTTAATGACATTACTGACTGGCTGCAGATACAAGTTAGGCGTGCTAATTGAGAAAAACTCTACGTTTCTACAATACGTTACACAAAGTCACTTGCCTGACTTGCACTTTGCCTTATGCTAATAAATAGCTTTACACTAATCTAATAATGGAACGTTTTTTTACGACTCATAAAGTTCAGTAAAACATTCGTAATAATTGCTATAAGAGATCGGCGAGTTTATGGAAGCACTAGAAAATATAACCTATGACGAGTTGAATATCGGTGATTCTGCCACCTATGCCCGAACACTGACTGAAGAAGAGCTTGTGCTATTCGCCGCAGTATCGGGAGATGTGAACCCTGTACACTTGGATAAAGAGTACGCAAGCAAGTCATTGTTTAAAGAGCGCATTGCACACGGCATGTGGTCTGGAGCACTGATTTCAGCCGCGCTAGCTACCGTTATACCGGGCCCAGGTACCATTTACCTGGAACAGAGCCTCAATTTCAAACGCCCCGTAAAGTTGGACGACACCTTAACCGTTAAGCTAACCGTGCTCCGGAAAGAAGATCGTAACAAGGTGGCTTTTGAGTGTGAAGTCGTAAATCAAGACAACAACATTGTGGTAACCGGAGAAGCAAAAGTCATCGCTCCATCAGAAAAAATATCATTGGAAAGACCGGTACTACCGAAAATTACTATTGGTGAATTACCTGACGCATAACAGGGAGTTCAGTTAGCAATAAAAAAGCCTTCTTAATCGAAGGCTTTTTTATTGCTAACTAGTGCCCGTCCAGAAACACCGAACTTTTGAGAAATGTTCCATTGTAGGTCGGGTTTTAACCCGACAAATCAGTATCTTAACCGTAATCATTGTCGGGTTACCAAAAGTAGGCGCTTTAGGCAAAATCCTCCCTACACTAAAAACAGTCGTTTCTTGATGGGCACTAACTAGCTGCACTCAGAAATAGCCTAACTACGATTGAAAGAACTCAATTGGATAGGTTACGGTTTTAACCTCAACAGGCATGGAACCAAAATTAAAGAGCTTCACCCTTGAAGCAATTTTACGTTCCAACTTGGGTGATTCCAGATCGGATGAAATAATTTCACAGAACGATACTGTCCCATTGGGCTCTATCGTAATCTTCAAGACAACCTTACCCTGCAAAGACGGATCTTTTCGAAGCTCTCTATGATAAAGCGTAAATAACGACGATTTATTCTGGTCAAATACCCGCCTGATATTATCACTCCCTCTTTCTTTACCCTTTTTGCGTGCCTTTGATTGAGCCGTTACCTTTTCCGCTTCATTTTCCTCAAGCACAGTAGTTTCTCGCTGTGACAACACCACAGTTTCAGCCGGCACACCCAATTCAGCAGTGTCAACGCCGCCACTACCGGCTAACGCGCTTCCAGAGTTAACTACATTCGCTTTTGCTGAAATAGTTTTAGCAACCATGGAGTTCGAAACGACAGTAGCTGAAGATAGCGAAGAGGTATCCAGAGACTCACGCATATCAGCCAAATCGTCCTGTAATGCTAATAAACCACTAGACTGAGCCACCTCTCTAGCCTGCTCCACCGTCTGCTGAGGCGGTGATTTTTTAATTTTAGGCTTTGGCTTTTCAGTAACCTCAGGTGGTTTTTCTTCCGCTTTTTTTTCTGCGATCTCTTTTTTCTCAGGTTCGGGCTTTTTTACCTCTTCTTTTGGCTTTTTAACGACCGTCTTTTTTTCAAGAATCACTTTTGCTAACTGGGGTGGAAGTGCTTCAAGTTGCGAGCGTTCCTTTTCAGGCAAATTAATTCCAGGGATAATGAGTGCTACTGGTAAAACCACGGCAAACACCACACATAGTATTAACCAAAACCGTGTGGACTCTTCTGCAACATGACTCCACGGCAACCCAAGGTTATCGGCGTAACGACTGCTCATCTAGCCCTCCCCCTTGTTTACCATTCTGGAAACGGCCAGCGAGATATTGGTGTAGTTTGCCTCTACACAACTGGTCATAATCTTTTTAAGTGTACTGTAGGGGATGTCTTTATCACCCATTATAGTGATAGGTAAACCCGCAACAGCTCCTTCACTAGTTAACAGCGATTTATTCCTTGAAGCCTGGTATTCCAACTCCGTTTTAACCCCTTCGACTGTCTCATCCTTCTCGGAAATACTCGATAGGCTGGCAACTTTCCGCCCTTGTATGAGAATATCGTCGTTGACGACAGTAAGGACGATCGTCTCTTTTGGGTCCTGCTTGGCGGCAGACTCAGGTAACTTTATTGAAGGATTCTGCTGTAACACCTTTACATCAGACGAATTTACCATTAAGAAAAAAACAAGAATGGTAAAGATATCCATCAAAGAAACCAGATTTAAGCCACCAGTCTTATGCATCCTCCCGTAATGCCTGCGAATTCGAAGGGCTCGCCTTGAAACCTTCATAGGGCCCCCTCCACTATCAGTGCACTAACATTAGTAGCTGCGGCACTATCATCTGTAACAGAAATAGTGGGGGCATCACCGATTGAAATATCCGGAAAGAGTTCGGCATCAACGAGGCTTGCAGCGACTACAGCAGGATATGAACGCACAGTATCCATTGCTGAAACCAGCGTCTGATATGAAGTGGCTGTTTCCGCCAATATCGTGATGTCTTTTTTATCTGGCAAACGTGCTTTCAGCTGCTTTAATGTGTCACGAAGTTCGGCAAACT
>JBFKTM010000148.1:0-6975 GCA_041636295.1 Oleiphilaceae bacterium | reverse complement strand
TGCGGCCAAGCCCTCAGACCTGCTTGACTATATCATTCTGGAGGCGATCAAGGTTTTCCGACAGGAAGGTGTAGAACAGATGTCACTGGGCATTTCACCACTTTACAAGGTTAATCGAGAGGATAATGACCGCCCTTCATTTCGTTACTTACAGCAGCTTCTCTTTAACTACGGTAATTCACTGTATGCGTTCAAAGCACTGGCTTATCATAAGACACGCTATCGAGCCAATGAACACAAGTGGTACTTCTGTAGCCATGATATATCTACGGTCAAGGCTATTTGGGCTATTTTGCAGGGCACCCATTTGATTGCGCCGTCCATGAGACCACGTGCCCCCTATACACAGCCATTAACGGGCCCTTGACGAACCTATATAACTCAATGGCGCCTGGCATTGTCGGCACATATAGGTTGTTTGCTGGCGCTGTATACGGTTGTGTCTAATGGTAGACAGTGCATGCTCAACCTCTGGACAATGACATTGATATAGCCACGGCTTAGGTGATGCCCTGGCTATATCAAACCGGTGAGTGACCACCGGGTCTCTATTTAGCACGGTACGCATGATCATTTTCCACTCTTGACCATGGGGTTTAATACGAGTACCAAATAGTTGATGAGCTATCACGTGGACTGCCTCATGGGGCGCAACCTCGTCGATAAAAGCCTGGGGATTTTCCTGCATCAGCAGACGGTTAAAGCGAATTGTGGCGTGTGACTTGTTACCACCCCATGATCTTTGCACTTCAAATCGGGCCTGCCCTGCACTCTTCCCCCGAAGATCAAAACGCACCTCGGGTACAATCAGTGGCTTCTTGAAATAGTCACGAGCCTTTTCAACACTCACCTCAACCGCAGCAATCACTTTCCGCTGCAACTCAGTGCTCGACTGCATGTTTTAGTTTCCTCCCCCAAAATGAATATACCGAGCCCTTGCATACTGTTTTTTTATACAGTATATTTTATTACCTTTTGACACTTAAGATCGCTCCTATGAACCATTCCACTACACCGGCCCCATTGAACATAGAAGCCTTGAAAGGCCGTGGGGCTTTAAGTAACCCTGACAGCCGCTTTACCCTGATTCATTCGGAGCGCGAGCAGACTTGGGATGATATTGACAGTGATTCCCCTCCCCGCATCATAACAGAGGTAAGAGAGGAAGTTGCAAAATCGGTGATTACTAAAAACCAGTCACCTGATGTTCCTTTTAACCAGTCCATCAACCCTTATCAAGGGTGTGAGCATGGCTGTATTTACTGTTTTGCCCGGCCAACTCACGCCTACTGGGATCTTTCACCCGGACTCGATTTTGAAACCAAACTGGCTTATAAGAGCAATGCCGCAGAGTTGCTCGATAAGGCACTCTCATCGCCTCGCTATAAATGCCAACCCATTGTGCTCGGTACCAACACCGACCCATACCAACCCATCGAACGTGAAAAAAGAGTTACGCGAGATATTCTTGAAGTGCTGAAGAAATACAACCACCCTTTCTCTATTATCACCAAAAGTTCACTGATTTTGAGAGATCTGGAGCTACTTCAAGAGATGGCCCAGCATCGGCTTTGTTCCGTCAGGGTAAGCGTAACCACCTTGGATAACGAGCTAAAGCGCAAGCTTGAACCGCGTACCGCCTCCGCCGAAGCACGACTGAAAGTCATTCGTACATTACACGGTGCCGGCATTCCGGTAGGCGTGCTGGTTGCCCCGGTAATTCCTAAAATAAATGATCACGAACTCGAGAATATTTTACATGCTAGCGCTAAAGCCGGCGCAAACACTGCGGCGTATATTTTTATTCGCCTTCCCCATGAAGTAAAAGTGTTATTTAAACAGTGGCTGGAGACCCATTATCCACGACGTGCCGAGCATGTGATGAGTTTGATACAACAGAGTCGGGAGGGTAAAACGTATGATGCCAAATTTGGCCAGCGAATGGTCGGCACTGGCCATTTTGCAGATATTATTCAGCAACGTTTCCAACTGAGTTGCCTTAAGTTTGGCTTACAGCCACGGGAGTCCGGCAAACTGAACTGTAGTCTATTCGGTGCTCCCGAACATCTAAGCCAGTTAAGTCTGTTCTAAGTAGAGGTGGAGAATAGGTCGAGTGAAAAACGGCCCAATCGTAGCCTTGTATGCAGCGAAGCAAAATCAAGGTTTTTAGCACTGATGTTTAAAATGCCACCGAAAATCGCCGAAGTTCAGTGGCATAAACCTTGATTCCAGTCGTACCTCCTTTCATGCAAGGCTACTTTCATGTAAGGCTACTATGGTGCGTGCGAGCAACACTCTGTGATCTGTCTAATTCAGAGGGTAAACTACTCCGCTAACAAGCGTTTTATCGCAGCCCCCAAACGGGCCATACCGGTCTCGATAGTCGCCTCATCTACGCTAGAGAAGTTCAAGCGAAAGGTGTTAACCTCATCTCGACTCACGTAAAAGGGGTGCCCCGGAACAAATGCCACTTTATCCTTAATCGCCAATTCAAAGAGCTTCATAGAAGAAACGCCCTCTGGTAACGCCCCCCACAAAAACATTCCCCCCTCAGGGTGAGTGATGGTCACCTCTTTAGGAAAGTGCTCTTCAATGGCCTGCATCATCGCAGCGCGCTGCCGTCCATACACCTTGGTAATATCAGCAATGTGGGCGTCGATATCGTTATCTTGTAAAAACTGGTATATAACCCGCTGTGAAAAATAATTGGTATGCAAATCTGCCGCCTGCTTGGCGATCACCAGCTTTTCCATCAGCGCATCGGGGGCCACAATCCACCCCAGACGGAACGACGGCACTACCGTCTTGGAAAAAGAACCAAGTACAACGGTGTTTTCGGGTATCAACTTTTTAAATGAGGTTTTTTCAATGCCGGCAAAACGCAACTCACCATACGGGTCATCCTGAACCAGGAAAGTCGACGTACCCCGTAACTCTTCCGCGACCGCAAGACGATTTTCTTCGCTGTAAGAGATACCCGATGGATTCTGGAAGTTCGGTACGGTATAGAGCAGCTTGGGTTTGCGTGACAGCATCACCCCCTTCAAACGCTCTACATTAAGCCCCTCTTCCGTCACCGGTACCGGATTGAATCGGGCACGATAAACAGAAAACGCCTGAATGGCCCCCAGATAACCCGGCTCCTCAATAACGACATCGTCACCTTCATTGAGTAGAGTTTTACCCAACAGATCTAGCCCCTGCTGCGAACCGTTGGTGATCAGAATGTTCTTGACCGGAATATCCAGCCCCTGCTTCTCACGATATCGGTCGGAGATATACTGCCGCAATTCGAGATAGCCTTCGGTATTGCTGTACTGCAACACCTCCTGGCCATGCTCATCGAGAACCTTATTGGTCGCTTGTTTAATGGCTTCAACGGGAAACAGATCCCGGTTAGGCAGCCCGCCAGCAAACGAGATGACAGAGGGGTCAAGCGCTACCTTCAATATTTCACGAATGAAGGATTGTGGTACATCGGTTATTCGGTCTGAAAAAGGGGTATCCATCTGAGCTAAGTTCTCTATCTATTTTTCTATTGATCTATAAGTTATCTGTTGGTGCGGCTAGTCTATAAGGCTAAACCTAAAATATTTGATCGCTGGAAGCCAAGTGTACTTCAAGTTGCTCCCGAATAGCATCGGGAATGGGCACCGATTGCTTGTTTTTGTAGTCAAAGTGAATCATCACTGATTTTCCTCGGGCTTTTTTTACTCCACCTTGCCAAGCTTCCTGCCCAATGGTCATTGAAGAGCTGCCCACTTTGAGCAGAAAGGTTTTAACTTCGATATCCTCTCCGTAAAAAATTTCACCCAGAAAATCGACTTCAATCTTGGCGATAATCAGTCGCCATTTTTTATGGTCAAGATCTGGCGTAAAAAAACGAAAAACGGGCTCCCTCGCCTGCTCAAACCAAACGGGCAATACGGTATTGTTTACATGCCCTAATGCGTCAGTTTCGGAAAAACGAGGAGAGATGGAAAACGAAAACATAGCCGACCTTTATCAACACCTATCAGGTTCAAAGATCACACTGCAGTATGATCTAAATAGCACAGTGAGAGTATTAATAGCGGTCGATAATCTTACGCACAATTGCTACTCAACACCATAGTTTATTGTCTGGCCCTAGTTCAATGTGTCAGTGCTCTCCTAATCATCTCTACCCGCTTTCTATTCACACCAAAATCAGAGTACCCCAATCTGGAGGCTGAACGAACATGCACCAACTCATGTTCAGCATCCACGTAGAACTCCAGGTCATCAACAAATCCTAATAGGCTGCTTTTACACTCAACATGCATATACCGGTCATCAATAGTAATAACACGGGCTCCGGTTAGGCTCTCTACCCGCTTACAGAGAAACTCAATCATCTCTCTTGGATTTCGTGTTAAACGCAACGGTTCTATATAAACTCGGCTATGTCTATCTGCCTGACTGGAAACACAGTTGGGAGTGGAAGGGCATGACGCTAACTTGCCATCTAGCACACCTAAATTAGTAGGTCTTTTTCCTGAAAAAATCATCACTCATCCCTTAGTTAATTTAACAAAAACAGAAATCTTAAGTGTAGCTACTTACCCATTCAATCCAACAACTTACCCTTTTATTCCTACCATCCCATCATTCTGTGACTTGATTACAGAATCTACGTATCCTAAAAGTGGAACCTACGGTCAAGCCGTAGGCTGACGCAGGGGGGTTAGTTAATCAAAAGCTATATAAAAATAGACGAAACCGTGATCTCTGCAAAATGAGTATTTATAACCTATTATTTAGACGGGTTTAAACTTGCCAACTCGCTGACGAATGGAGGGACACATCATGTCTATAACAAAAGAACTTCAGTCTACGATTGAAGATATGATTGATGACACACGAGGTATCCTGGCGGCAGATGAAAGCGCTCCAACAATTGCCAAACGTTTTGAGGCCATCAACACCGAATCCACTGAAGAGAACCGGCGAAGTTACCGCTCCCTTCTGCTATCAACCAAAGGGCTGGGTGATTACATTAGTGGCGTTATTCTATTCGAAGAGACGCTGGACCAAAGAGACGAAGCCGGTAGAACATTACCCGAGGTCGCCTGGGCTCAAAAGATCGTACCGGGTATAAAGGTCGATAAGGGTAAGGGGCCTCTGGCCGGCGCAGTTGGCGATCAGATTACCTATGGGCTGGACGGTCTGGAAGATCGCTTAAAAATCTATAAAGAAAAAGGGGCACGGTTCGCCAAGTGGCGAGAGGTCTACCCCATAACCTCTCATAACCCCACCCCTTTAGGACTAACTGCCAATGCGGAAATGCTTGCGCGGTATGCTGCGGTCTGCCAATCGTTAGGGGTTGTTCCAATAGTGGAACCTGAAGTGCTGATGGATGGTGACCATGATATCCATCGCTGCCGGGATGTTATTGAACAAGTGCTTCATTCAGTGTTCCATGCCCTGCATCAGCACCATGTCGTGCTCGAACACATAATACTCAAACCCAGCATGGTCACCCCCGGCAAAGCGTTATTGAGAAAAGCGCCCCCCCATGAAGTGGCCGCAGAAACGTTAAAAGTATTACGCAGAACCGTACCTGCGGCAGTTCCCAGCATAAACTTCTTATCTGGCGGGCAGGAGCCTGAAGAGGCCACTGAAAATCTCAATGCCCTTAATCAGCTAACAGACAAAGCACCGTGGCAGCTCAGTATTTCCTATGGAAGAGCGTTGCAACAGCCCTGCCTACAGGCCTGGCAAGGGAACCCCGAAAATATTGCAGCCGCACAAGCCGCGCTGTATAAACGTGCGCGCCTCAATAGTCTTGCACGACAGGGTCAATATAATTCAGAATTGGAACATCACACATAACCAAACATTAGTCTTGAACCAGAGACGCGTCTTTAATCCAAGATTAGCTCTGTAACAGGCAACCGACCTATAGGCTTACCATGCTTCACTGTCCCAAGTGCGGATTACGTAGTTTTGAGTTCGACGGTGGCAAGATCTACCACTGCAAAGAGTGCGATTATCAGTTCTTTTTTAACTCAGCATCTGCTGTTGGCGCTTTGATTCTCAGAGACGGAAAACTACTCACCGGTGTCAGGGCTCGTGATCCGGCAAAAACGTTACTGGATCTGCCCGGCGGTTTTGTTGACCCTGATGAGTCACTGGAGCAAGCACTGGAACGAGAGCTTTATGAAGAGTTATCCATACGCCCATCGTCTATGACGTATTTCTCTTCGGGCTCCAACCGTTATCTTTATAACGGCGTTGAATACATCACCTGCGATGTATTTTTTATCTGCAAAATCGATAACTTCGAACCGATGAAGGCGAGTGACGATATTAGTGAGTACCGGTGGGTGGATCTGAATAACATCAATCTGAGTGAGTTTGCTTTTGACTCTGTTAAACGGGTCATCGAGAAGCTTGCCATGTCAACATGGTAAGCAACTACATTGGCACTACACTATTAGCTCTACACTATTAGCACTACAATCGCAGCTATCAACTATGTTCTCTACCATGCCCGCTACGCTAGCCGTCACTCGAACAGCGCTTTGAACCAGTCCCAAATACCCAGCGAAAAGCCTTTGAACAGGTTAATTCCCAGTAGAGACTTAACTAAATAGAGTATCAAAAAACCCATGACGGCAGAGAACATTAAAAACACCAGCAAGATCAGTGTCGTTATGATGCCTGACATTTGCTTCTGCCAGCGACTGACTTCCCGGTGGTTACGCCCTAGTAGCAGCACATAGTAATAACGGGTCTGCCACAGCTTAAAGGTTCCTCTAAGGTCAACAGCATGTTTTTCCCAATGGCGTGTTCCTATCGCCAGTTTTAAATGGGCTAGCTGCTCCTCGCTGAAACTCTCCTGAACCTGTTGTGGCATTGAAGAGATCAACCGCAATATGACCGGATCATCTCTCAACGCTGAATACATTCCTGACTCACCTGATACAGAATCACTCATTATTTCACCCGTTC
>JBFKTM010000147.1:0-7013 GCA_041636295.1 Oleiphilaceae bacterium | reverse complement strand
TTCTGCTTCTTTAGAAAACGTGCGGTGGCGACGTTGGCCGACAACATACACTCCTCAATGAGTTTATGTGCCTCGTTACGTTCTGTCGGAAGAATCTGTTCGATCTTGCGGTCTTCACCAAACAGGATACGCGTCTCGACGGTTTCAAAGTCGATAGCTCCCCGTTTATCTCTGGCTCGTCTTAACGCTCGATAGAGGTCATAAAGATTGTGCAGATGTGGCAGTTGCTTGGCATAGCGCTCGCTTAACATCCTGCCCATTTCGCTATCAGGCTGTTCCAGCATCGCACTTACTTTTGTATAGGTCAGCCGAGCCTGGGAGTGCATGACCCCTTCATAGAACTGATATCCACTCAATGCGCCCTGCTCACTAATGGTCATTTCGCATACCATACAAAGCCGGTCGACTTCAGGATTTAACGAACAAAGCCCATTAGACAAGACCTCTGGGAGCATCGGCACAACATGATCTGGAAAATAGACCGAGTTACCTCGATTTCGCGCCTCAACATCCAGCGGTGCATCCACTTTTACATAGTGCGCCACATCAGCAATCGCCACATATAAACGCCACCCACCGGACGGTTTGCGTTCACAATATACGGCATCGTCAAAATCACGAGCGTCTTCCCCATCGATTGTTACCAATGGTAGATGACGAATATCCATTCGGTTCTGCTTATCCGCTTCGAACACCTCACCCGTAAACAGCTTGACCGCCTGAGTCACCTCAGTAGGCCAGATAAAGGGGATATTATGGGAACGAATCGCGACATCGATTTCCATGCCGGGCGCCATATGGTCACCCAATACTTCCACCACCTTGCCAACTGCGCTGGTACGGGTTGTCGGGTGCTGCGTTATTTCCGCCACAACATATTGGCCGTGTGTCGCCCCCATACAAGCATCAAGAGGAATCATTACATCGTTCGCAATCTTGGTATTTTCAGGGGTGATAAAGGCAATACCACTCTCCTGATAAAGGCGACCAACGACTTTCTCCGTATTTCGCTCAAGCACTTCGACGATGACCGCCATACCACGTCCACGGGAGTCCACATCATCAACACGAACCAGAACCCGGTCACCGTGAACGACGGAGCGCATTTGACGCGCCGTTAAGAAGAGATCGTCTGATCCTTCATCGGGAATCACAAATCCAAAACCATCTTTATGGCCTTGCACTCGCCCTTTAATTAAATTGATACTACTCGAAGGAACATACTGTCCACGTCGATTGCAGATTAACTGGCCGTCACGGCTCATCGCAATCAAACGCCGCCTTAAGGCTTCGATAGAGTCTTCATCATTGAGTTTCAGCGCTTTACAGAGCCCGATATGAGTCTCCGGCGCTTTATTCTTTTCTAGATAGTCGAGTATAAATTCTCGACTAGGGATAGGATTGTCGTACTTCTCCGCCTCTCTCTGGGCATAAGGATCACGTACATTTTTTTTTGACATTCAACTTCCTGCAGCTCTGCTGCGTTATTAAAAACAGTTTAATTGGGGTCATTATAGCGATAAAGCTAACGACAAGCGCAACATTTCATGTAAACATCTAAAAATTCGTTGACAAAAAAATGGCCGCTCGTTAAAGTTCGCCCCACAAACAGGTTGTTTAATACCTGCTGATTACTACCGTTCTGTGACACTAAGTGTTGTTAAACTAATTGCAAAGACCGGTAGAAACCAGAAATATCCCTCATGCCGAGGTGGTGAAATTGGTAGACACGCTAGCTTCAGGTGCTAGTGGGCTTCGGCCCGTGGCGGTTCAAGTCCGCCTCTCGGCACCATTCTAAATCAGAATACTCCACAGAAATACAATACCTCCTTTAGTCATTAGCCACCCTGTTACATTACGATTAGACCAAACCCTTGCATATTGAGTTTCAGTACTGAGTGGTAAGGTAATTCAAGTCACATCGCTCGCTTTGTATATTGGCGATTTAGACTCTGCCCCGTCCTTCACCTCCAGGTTATACCAGTCAATCTTACGAGTAACCGTCATCAATACTGCCAACACCAGAAACACCAATATAGCCCCCATCAACAGGGCAAAATCTTCTGCTTGCACGATGACGTAGAGCAAACCATAGAGCACTACAATCATCAGCGAAAATAACAGCGCGGACTTAAAACTCTTTAACGTGGCGCTCACATAGAAGAGGATAAGCCCAGAACAACACATGACTGCCACACAATAAGCCCAATGGAACGCAATATGCTCCGCTAACGAAATCAGTAGCAGATAAAATACCGAAATTGCCAAACCTACAAAGGCGTATTGAATCGGGTGAATCTTAATTTGTTTAATATGCTCGAAGATAAAAAAGGTGATGAAGCTCAAGCCGATAAACAGCATGGCGTATTTTACTGAGCGTTCTGACTGTAGATACACATCAACGGGTTCAATAAAATTCACTCCTGATGCGGAGGCTAGTAACTCATGACAGTTACGGACCTCAATACAAGTGGTTAGCAAATCTGCGCTATTGCTAGAATACTGTGACGACGACCAGCGGGCGTTAAAACCCGACGACGAAATCGCCCTGTCTACCGGCAGTGATGTGCCGATAAATTCAGGATGAGGCCAATCTGACTGCATCTCAGTGATGGAGTGATCAGCCAACTGAATAAAAGAGAGCCCCCCCATACCGCGAAGCGACACCTCAAGCGAGATTTTTATATCCGTCGCGGTTTCTGGAAAGCGCGCTAGCTCGCTATGAATACCGCCTGCCAAGGCATCCAGTTGAGTGCCTGGGCTTAACGTCTGTTGCTCGTCATTAATAGTGAGCTGTGGGGCCCCGTTTACCCCGCGAACATCGGAGATATGGATCGAGATATAAGGCACACCTAAACGCTCGAACCGTGGATTACTTTTAATACTGCTAATTAACTTATCGATTTTTTTAGCCGAAAACAGCCCGGCAAGGCGAATATCACTGTTATAAACTGGTACTTCATAGATGCCTTTGAATACACTACTGTTCGCAACATCAATCCGGTTTTCCATACGGTCAGGCAGCAATACGGCCTGCTTTTCTGCAGCATTCATCGATTCTGCCGTATAAAAACCCGTTGTCGAACCGGCCGACAACTGATATGGCACCACCAAAATGGGCGTTACGATTGATTGTGCCCCTGTCCAGCTGTGAGCAACCGAGGTTCGCGCCTGCTCTAGATAACCCTGACGTTCATAGATCTTCAATTGCACCATGGTTGTTGGAATCAATACCAAGAGCCCAATCACGAAGATCATCACTATTTTTATGGCCAACTGCTTTTGCATATTCTCCCCCACTATTGAGTATTGAATATCAAATTAGCAGTAAAAATTGGCGATAAACGGGCTGGAATGTGATCAATTGTGGCAATGAGGTATTTAAGTGGAGCCAGGTAGGCTTAATATCGAATCTCAATATCGACCATAACGGGGGCATGGTCAGAACACTCGGCATCATTGTCGTGATGCGGATTGATCAGGTGGCCATCACTGACCTGATAGCTGGCGACACTGCCAAGTCTGTGGTCATAATCCAGCTTAAAGTCTTTCGACAGCAGAATGTAATCCAGCACACTGCCTCGATTGGCAAAGTAGTGAGTCGATTTGCGCTCATTGGATTCTGTCGTTTTTTGTAATTCGAACGCATCATATAAAGAAAACCGCTGAATGGCTCTGCGGCGACTTAACGTCATATCAGATACATACTTCCCATCCAGCTTATCGATATTCTGCCCCCCGATTAACGGCTGCAAAGCGGGCGATTCCAGGGTGTCGTTTAAGTCGCCTAACAGAACTACAGGCCGCTCACGTACTCTCATTTGCTGGATGATATCCTGAAAGATCAACGTCGCTTCTGTGCCCCGTTGAATGGTAGATGCCCAGCGGCCATGTACTTGAGCCAGTATGCTTTCACTAATATCCGTGAACTCATCCTCTGTTTCATTTGATGAGGACTCCAGTTGAGAGCGCTTGGATTTTAAGTGAACCACATAGACCAAGACGCTACTGAAACCATCAATCTGAATTTCGGCTCTTATAGGCGGACGGCTGAATTGAAAATCATCCTGCAGCTTGAGGGCCGTTATCACCTCTGGCGTCACGGTAACAGCTTCTGCCGATAAAATGGGAAAGCGTGAAGCCAACGCAACCACAGGTTTGTCATAGACATGATGAGCACGAATACCGGGTTCAGACACCGTCACAAAGTATGGGAGGTTATGTTTACTAACCAGTACTTTTAGTGCTTCGGGGCTAAACACCTCCTGAAAGCCAATTATATCCGGTGACAGTTGCAACAGCTGCTGACTAATCCAGCCCTCTTTCTTGCGCCACTTAGGCTTTGTATAAATATTCTCGGATTCGTAAAACGCATCAGGAGGAAGGACGTAGTTGAAGAGATTAAACGTGCAGACTTTAAACTGTGTGGGGTAAGCATTCAAAATTAATCGAATATCCCTTGGGCTATTGGTTTATTTTGTTATTGGCATTGAAACAAAACCGCCTTCAAAAGTCTATGCTCACTGATCCCCCATAGGCTACCAAGATCCGCGTCACCGATGATGCCAATGCAGAGACTGTCGAAAGCCCTTGGTGATTAGAAATCAGGCCCGTATGATAGTGGAATGCAGAATCATACCGGACTTTATCTACTATTAGCCGCTGGCTTCTCTCGCCGTTTTGGAAGCCCAAAATTGTTACACCGTTTGCCGTCGGGTAAAACTATCATCAACTCCACCATTGATACTTTGAGAGCGTCTGGCTGTACATTCGTGGTCGTCATTCGACAGAACGACACTCTACTTTCGGCCCATCTTGAAACACTAAACGTCAAAACTGTTCAGGTAACCAATGCCGACAGTGGTTTATCCAGTGCGATTGCAGAAGCGGTTTCAACGTCAATGGCAAGGCAGCTGCCGTGGCTAGGCATTTGCCTGGGAGATATGCCCTACATAAACCCTAAAACTTATGCAGAACTAGCAGATCATGCATCCCCAATGCGTATTGTTCGTCCGCGTTATCAGCGACAGCTTGGCCACCCGGTACTATTTGGTCATGACTATATTCCCACCTTAACCACCCTGACAGGCGATGACGGTGCAAAATCAGTGATTAAAGCCTATCCCGACGCATTGCAGGCTATGGACGTTGACGACCCAATGATTCTGCATGACATCGATCGACCAAGCGACATTCGATAACGCAATAGTATGGGGAGCTTCTCGCTCATACATCGCTTTTAATATTGCGCCCCAAACACCAGTCATCTAATTCATTATTTGACCGTTAAATGACATCGTTGTTTGGCAAAGAGGCTATGCGACTCAAGAACTGGTGCCGCTCAGCCAGCACCTGCGCCACAATCGAGATTGCGATTTCTGCTGGTTTTTTACTGCCAATGTCAAACCCAATCGGGCTATGCAACTTTCTAATTTCATCGGGATGGCAATCGAGTTGAGCCAAACGCTCCCGTCGACTTGCACTGGTCCGCAATGACCCCATCGCTCCGATATAAAAAGCATCTGTTTTCAACGCTTCCATCAACGCCATATCATCAACTCTGGGGTCATGAGCTAAAGCTAAGATGGCACAATAGGGGTCAGAAAAACGCTCTCTCACCAAGTCATCAGGTAAACACTGAACAACTTCAACCCCCTCATGGTGCCATCCATTCAGGTAGGTTTTTCGTGGGTCGCAGAGTGTTACGGCAAAATCGACGGATATCGCCATGGTTGCAACATACTGGGAGACCTCTCCGGCACCAAGCAGCAACATTTTAAATGTGGGGCCAAACAGCGTGGCCACTGACGCCGGTGATTCAACAATGCAAGATCCTGTCACGGTGCTGGCCTCTACCGACAAACTCATTACACCGTTCGACAGAGATACCTCTCTGCGGATACGCTTACGATGATGCAGCGCATCCTGTATCGCCTTGAAGTGCTGAATATTGATTGGCGTTGGCTCTATAGACTCAACTAATAACGTCAACTGTCCACCACAGGGCAGCGAGTATTTTATCTGATCATCGGCAGAGATCGCATAGTCATAAAGATAAGCCCTGTTTATTGACTTTGCACCCTGCGATTCCGACGACAGCTTTCGTATCAGAGCCTCCTCTATACAACCACCTGATAATGACCCAACAATACCAAGTGCAGGGTGAAAGGCCAATACAGACCCGGCAGGCCTGGGTGAAGAGCCCCACGTTTTAACGATAGTGCATAACCATGCAGAGTGCCCTTCACTGAGCCAGTGTATTAATGCCTCAATAACTCGATGTTCAGTACTCCTGTCAGTAGACAACCGGTTAGTCATATCAGCCTCTACGCCAATCGCAGAGGCAACGACCTCAACCGCCTACCGGTTGCGGCAAACAGTGCATTGGCAACTGCCGGTGCCAATGGTGGCACCCCCGGTTCACCAACGCCGGTAGGGCTTTCATTGCTATCAACAATATGCACCTCAATTGTTGGTGTCTCGTTCATCCGCAACAGCGCATAGTCGTCAAAATTAGATTGCTCTATGCGCCCGTTTTTAACGCTTATTTCGCCATACAGTGCTGCGGTGAGGGCGAAAATAATGCCACCCTCCATCTGAGCTTTCACGATATCGGGATTCACGACAATACCGCAATCAATGGCACAAACTACTCGATGTACTTTAATGTCTCCACCATTCACCGAGAGCTCCACCACTTGCGCGGCATAACTCTTAAAGCTTTCATGCACGGCTATACCACGAAAAACGCCTTTCGGTAAGGGAGTATTCCATCCAGCATGTGTTGCCGCCAACTCCAACACTTGAAGATGCCGCGGGTGGTTTTCCAGTAAAGAGCGTCTAAATTGGTATGGATCAGTCCCTGTTTCGTGAGCGAGTTCATCGATAAAACTCTCAACATAGAAGGCGTTTTGGGAGTGGCCAACTGAGCGCCAATATGAGACTGGCACGCCAACATCTGCGTGGGTGTGACAAACCTTTATATTTGGAATGTTGTATGGAATATCTACTGC
>JBFKTM010000146.1:0-7023 GCA_041636295.1 Oleiphilaceae bacterium | reverse complement strand
GTAGTTTGAAAAAGAGTATTAAAGGCGTTGGCCTTTTTGGCAATATCGCTGGACGCAAATAATGCATGAATAACTGCAATCATATCAGCTCCATGGGTCAATACGGATTGCGCGTTGTCAAGATTGATGCCACCAATGGCCACCTTGGGGAGTGGAATTTGGTGGCTGGCTTGTTGTAAGACGGTTAACTCAGCCGGTGGCGCATGTTGCTTGCTGTGGGAATTAAAAAAACGGCCAAATGCAACATAGTTTGCTCCATTGAGCTTCGCCGTTTTTGCCAGTGCTATGGAGTTGTGACAGGTGACGCCGATAATGGCGCCAGCTCCCAGATGCTGGCGCGCCTCTATAACCGCATTATCCCCTTGGCCAAGGTGCACGCCATCGGCCCGTACACGTTTACAGATATCGACTCGATCATTAATGATTAACGGTCGTTGAAACACTCTACAGCAGTCCGCCAGTGCGCTTGCTCGTCTAACCAGCTCCACCTCGGTTGCGGTTTTATCGCGATACTGTATCACCGATGCGCCCCCGATTAAGGCCTGTTCAACGGCATCAATCAGTCTGTCGTCAGGTAGTAGTACCGGGTCGGTAATTGCGTAAAGGCCCTGTAGAGGAGTATTGATCATTATGAGGTAGTGGCTCGCTGTGGAATAAGTTGTCCGGATTGTAATGGGTAGGCACGGATTATGGAGCTTGATACAAACTGTTGCGCCTCGACAATGGCTTGATCAAGTGTATGGCCCTTCGCCATGAAACCTGCAATGGCTGAGGCAAAGGTGCAGCCGGTGCCACGAAATTCGCCATCGATGGTGTTGATGATCCAGTGTTGAGGTTGGTCCTGTTCGGAGCCACTCAAAAACAGGCGATTCTCCAATGTGCCTTGTTGGGTGTCACGATTATGCCCGCCCGTAATGAGAACTGCTGCGCCTAATGAAGCCAAATGGCGGGCTGCTGCCGGACCATCGAGTTGCGGTACTAGCACTTTAAGTTCCGGCTCATTAGGGGTTATCACTGAACAGTGGGGGATTACGTCTTCCAGCAAAACTTGTTGAAGTTTTCGGCTGCTTAACTGCCCGCCACCACTGGCACTGATTACAGGGTCAAGAACAACGGGTACAGGATATTTGTTTTTGAGTGTACGAATAATTTGTCCAACTACCGCTGCGTTTTCTGCACTGCCAAGCGCACCCAATTTGATGGCAGAGAAGTGCAGTTCATCAGCCAGTACACTGAGTTGCTGTTCCAGTAACTCTGCCGCTACCGGTTGTGCAGCATATAGTCGTCGCGAATCCTGCACTGTCAGCGTCGCAACGACTGGCGTGCAGTGACAGTGAAGTGTGGTTAACGTTTGAATATCTGCTTGAATACCGGCGCCACCACTCGGATCTAGTCCAGCGATAGCGAGCACCACAGGGATTGATTGACTCATCTAATATAGGCTACGTATTAAAAAGGCTTCACGACAACAAGAATAATCACCGCAATGAGTATGAGTACGGGAAACTCGTTAAACCAGCGATAAAATACATGACTGCGGTTATTTTGGTCGTCTCTAAACTGCTTCAACAGGTGGCCGGAATAAAAGTGGTAGGCAACGAGCAGGGCTACCAAAAATAGTTTCGCATGCAGCCAGCCGCCAGCAAAATAGCCTTCGACATTATAGCTGATAAGCCAGAACCCAAAGACGAGTGTGGCGATCATAGAGGGCGTTGATATGCCTCGATAGAGCTTCCGCTCCATTATCTTGAATCGCTCAATGCTAATGCTGTCGTCACTCATAGCATGATAGACAAACAACCTTGGCAGGTAGAATAGGGCCGCAAACCAGCATACGACTGATACAATGTGAAACGCCTTAACCCATAGCAATGCAATCTCTCCTCTGTTAATTGGTAAAGCCTGAAACGATTTCCCGCGAGTGCGCTAATGGCATCCGTATAATGGTCGTTATCTACTTTAATGTCGTTATCTTCTTTTATATTGGTAGTAATTTTCAATATCTGCGCGGGTAATAATCCCCAGAACAGTTTTAATCATGGGGGCGGATGTTCTTTGCACATAGAGCGCTTCTACAGATGACTCATTGAAGCGGTCCAATGCTTCTTGCAGCGTTGCCTGGTAGTAGAGCGGGGTAATGTCTTTTCGTTGTGCAGGAATATCCAGTAAATCAATCATCACTCTTTCTGCGGTGGGTTCTGCTTCAGCCGCCGCAAATCGTTGTCCGTGCTCTTCCAGATATCGGGCAAGGTCAACAGTGGGTAACGCGGAGGTGGGTTTATTATCTTTATCAATAATGATCCATTTAGGCTCCAGGCTTAAGATCTCTTTTGCCTTGTCAAAGCTGACCAAACGGCTGGAGCGATGAATGCTTCGTTCCATAATCGCGCCTACGCTGACTCTTCGTAGTGCCTGGGTAACGGGTTCGTTATGGTAATCAAGCCCTTGTTCTTTCAAAATGGTGAGGAATACCGAACGCTGTGCAAAAACTTCACTGGCCACCATGCTTGAGACGGTAATAATGAGCATACCAGGCAGAATAATGTTGGGGTTGTGGGTCAGTTCCAGTAAGGCCATTAGTGCCGCAAGAGGCGCTTGCAGCACGGCACCCATCATCGCTCCCATTCCCAGCATGGCATAAAAACCGGTGGAGGATGCACTATCGGGTATCATTAAGGCTCCTAGCATCCCCATCGCGCCACCCGCTGTCGCCCCTATAAATAGAGTCGGCCCTACCAGACCACTGGGCATTCCCAGGCCAACCGCCGTCGCAGTAACAAACAGTTTAACAGCGGCAATGGCGCACAGTAGGCTGAGAGAGAACTGACCAAGCATAGTCTGGTTTACCGTATCGTAACCAATCCCCATAATTTGAGGGAATGCTATTGCAGCAACGGCCGTCAACGCCCCACCAGCCAAGATGCGGAAAAAGATCGGACGGGCTTTAAAACGCATAAAATATTGAAGGGTGTAGACAAATGTGGCAGAAGCAACTCCCAGAATGATGCCCATTGCGACAATGTAGGGCACTTCCAGTAATGAGGTCATTTCGAGCTGGGGCACCATGAAAGCCGGTGCGTCGCCGTAGACTGACTGAGAAATAATCGCCGCCGTAACGGATGCAAGAATGACCGGTGTAAAACCTGCAATGGTATATTCCATCATCACGACTTCCATGGCGAAAATAACGCCGGCGATGGGGGTGTTAAATGAGGCGGAGATCGCTGCAGCAGTACCACAGCCAACCAGTGTTCGGATGCTGTTGTTGGGGAGTTGCATATATTGGCCTAGCAGGCTGGAACAGGCAGCCCCTAGATGTACTGCGGGCCCCTCCCGGCCAGCAGATTGGCCAGTACCAATGGTTAGTACACCAGCAAAAAACTGTGTCAGCGCGCTTTTAAAGGTAATGTATCCCTGGTGATATCCAAGGCGCTCCATCACATAAGCAATTCCGGTTTTACGTTGGTTGATCTGCAACTTATACCACAGAAGGCCGATCGCGATGGCACCCGATAGCGGCAATACACTTCGCACAAGCCAGTCAAGTCCTTCAAAATTTTCTGCATCATGGTCGGGTAAGAAGTAGGCCAGTGGCCACTCGGTAGCGTATCGGAAAAGCAGAATGACACACGCTGTTAATGCCCCTGAAAGCAGGCCCAATAAGGCCAGTTGAGGTAGGGCGTCCACCCCCGCCAACTGCCGGCGAAATGGCTGAAAGTAATCTTCTATAAAACGTTTCCAGAGCATAATTGCCTAGCAGCTAATGGAGGTGATCGTTAGGTGATGAAACTGGCGTAACGGTTTAGAGCAATATTTGTATGAGCACTGTATCAGTAAACGAATATTTTATCCTTTCAATCCGGTACGCAAAAGGGACGATCGCTATCCTAACATGATAAAATGCATACAAAGTTTGATTTATCGAAATGTTCTGCAAAGATAGTCACCGGTAAACATTTAAATAGCTTCGTATTAGTGCTCTGGAGGAGTAGATATTGTGATTAAGGTCGGCATAGTTGGAGGTACTGGATACACAGGGGTTGAGTTGCTACGTTTATTGGCTATGCACCCCAATGTGGATTTACAGGTGATCACCTCGCGCGCTGAAGCGGGTAATTTGGTTTCTGATATTTACCCAAACCTGCGACAACATTTAGACCTTCCGTTTACCGAGCCCGATGTCGATAGGCTTGCACAATGTGATGTGGTTTTCTTTGCGACACCGAATGGCGTAGCGATGAAGCAAGTGCCTGAACTGTTGGCGAAAGGGGTACGAGTGATCGATTTAGCCGCAGATTTTCGTATCAAGGATGTTGATATCTGGGAAAAATGGTACGGGCAATCCCATGCATGCCCTGAATTGGTGGCGGAGGCTGTCTATGGCCTGCCAGAAATCAATAGGGATCAGATTAAAACGTGTCGTTTGCTGGCTAATCCCGGTTGTTATCCAACTGCAGTGCAGCTGGGCTTCTTACCCTTATTGGAGAACGGCTTAATTGAGCCTGGCCATCTGATTGCAGATGCAAAGTCAGGAATCAGTGGTGCCGGTCGACAAGCCAGTGTTGGCTCCTTGTTTAGCGAAACTTCTGGTAGCTTTAAGGCATACGCAGCTTCTGGGCATCGACATCTGCCTGAAATAAAGCAAGGACTGGAGCTTATGCAGGATGCTTCTGTAGGACTTACGTTTGTTCCGCACTTACTGCCAATGATTAGAGGGATAGAAGCTACGCTCTACGCACAGTTAATTCCATCGGACTCTGAGACTGTAACCTTGGAGATGGTGCAGGCGCTGTATGAAGAGCGCTATAGTAACGAGCCTTTTGTTGATGTCATGCCGTTACGTTCACACCCGGAAACAAGAAGTGTGAAAGGCTCCAATATGTGTCGAATCGCACTGCACCAACAAGAAGGCAGCAATACAATTATTGTTTTGTCAGTGATTGACAATCTGGTGAAAGGGGCTGCAGGCCAGGCGGTTCAAAATATGAATATTATGTTCGGGCTTGCGGAGTCTGCAGGTATTGAGCAGATTGCACTAATGCCTTGATATTTAGAAATAAAAAATTGAAGTTGAATTGGAATAGGCATGTCATTGAAGTCTAAGGAAAAATTAATCGTTGTGCCTCACAGGCCAGGTCATAAGCTCAAGCAGGCACTGATATTTATTGTCTCCTTGATGGTGGTCGCTGCGGTGGGGTTTTTCATTGGCGAATCACGACTTGCATCACAATATGATGAGGTTTCGGAAGAGCGGGATAATCTGCTGCAAGAGTTGCAGCGTCTCGGTGATAGTGAGGCTGGGTTCAGGCAGAGGGTGGCTATTCTCGAGCGGGGACGGGCCATTGATAGTCAAGCGCAACAAACGGTGCAGGCTACCATTAAGACGTTGGAGCAAACCGCTAATCAGTTAAAAGCGGATGTCACTTTCTATAAGAATATACTGGCACCAGCGGATAACACCAAAGGTCTTCAGATCCAGAAGCTCGAAATAACAGAAACATCAGGCGCTAAACGCTATGCTTATAAGATCGTGTTAACCCAGGTGGCGAATAACAAACAATATATAAATGGTGTGGTGGCAGTGAACTTTATTGGCTCTATTCAAGGTAAAAAAGAGATTCTCCCGTTGCGGGATATCTCTGATGTTGAAGAGTTGGGCATCAAGTTTAAGTTCAGGTACTTTCAGGATATTGCTGGGGAGTTAACGCTTCCTGATGACTTTACACCGGAGAAAATACAAATTGTCGCGCAGGCGAGCGGTAAGAAGAATACTCGGGTTGAGCAAACATTTGATTGGAACAACTAAGGAGAACACCGGTAATGTGGGGCAAAAGTAAGGCGTCTAGCCGAAAACCATCCTCTGGTCATTTTGATACATTAATTTCAAGTAAAACCCAGTTAGAAGGTGATCTACACTTCTCGGGCGGTCTTCATATTGATGGTAAGGTGAAGGGAACGATTCGTGCCGATGATAATAGCGAAGCTATCATCCGGATAAGTGACGTAGGCGAGGTTGATGGTGATGTAATTGCTCCACATATCATTGTTAATGGTACGGTTCATGGTGATGTATATTCGTCAAAACACATTGAATTGGCTGCAAACGCCTCAATTAAGGGAAATGTCTATTATCATTTAATTGAGATGGTGATGGGGGCTGAAGTGAATGGCAATCTGGTACATCATAAAGAACCGGTACCCGTCGAAAAAGTAAAGCAGGAAAAGCTCGAAAAGAACGTTCAGCAAGATAAGGTTGGACATGGTGCTAAGGAAAAACCGCAGGAAGCCGCTATCGCTTCAGCGAAGGATGAGCATTTACCGGCAAGTTAAAATATTGCGGCTAATAATTGACTAATTTAGTCGGATAAAAGGATAATTAGTCCTTACGTTATTTTCCGTTGGAGGAACTATGAGTGCTGTTCAGTCGCATATGCCAGATCCATTGATTTTTACAGATGCGGCGGCGTTAAAAGTAAAGAATCTAATTGATGAAGAAGGTAACCCTGATCTCAAACTTCGTGTGTTTGTTACTGGGGGGGGCTGTTCCGGGTTTCAGTATGGCTTCACGTTTGATGAAGCGATGGCTGACGATGACACGGTTATTGAAAATGATGGCGTGAAATTACTGGTAGACCCTATGAGTTATCAGTACCTGGTTGGCTCAACAGTCGACTATAGTGAAGGGCTTCAAGGTTCACAGTTTGTAATTAACAATCCTAATGCATCTGCAACCTGTGGTTGTGGCTCATCATTTAGCGTGTAAGCATATCATTATCTAATTCTGGGTGATGTTTCTATTAGGCATCGCCCGAACCTTTTACCCCAGGTAGATTCCTCCAAGAACCCGATCACCGCTAGCGCCCGTGACTGAGGCTAAGCTTCCGTTTAAGTGATTAAGTGTTCGATAAGCCAGCCATGCAAATGCCGTTGCTTCAACCAGGCTTGGAGCTATGCCTAATTGCATTGTCGTATTGATGGGCTTCTCGGCCATTAGTGTTTCAAGTCGTTGCATCAGATGAAGGT